>DAIOTI010000009.1:8184-15337 GCA_036752105.1 Ilumatobacteraceae bacterium
CGTTCATGTTCCTTGGCCCGACCGGCGTCGGCAAGACCGAACTTGCGCGGGCGCTCGCAGAATTCTTGTTCGATGACGAGCGCGCAATGGTGCGTATCGACATGGCCGAATACATGGAGAAGTACTCGGTGAGCCGACTCATCGGCGCACCTCCCGGATACGTCGGGTACGACGAAGGCGGTCAACTCACCGAAGCAGTTCGACGACGTCCGTACAGCGTGGTGTTGCTCGACGAGGTGGAGAAGGCTCACCCCGATGTGTTCAACGTGTTGCTACAGGTGCTCGATGATGGTCGTCTCACCGATGGTCAAGGTCGAACCGTCGACTTCACCAATGTCGTGCTGATCATGACCAGCAACTTGCCCGGTGAGCCCATCGACTACTTCCGACCAGAGTTCGTCAACCGCATCGATGAAATCGTGCGCTTCCGATCACTTGAAAAAGAAGATCTTGGAGCAATCGTGGAAATTCAACTGCAACATCTCGTCGACCGCATGGCTACTCGTCGCATCACCCTGCAGGTCACACCGGCAGCACGAGTGTGGTTGGCAGAGCACGGTTACGACGCCATTTTCGGCGCTCGACCTCTCAAGCGGCTCATTCAGAAAGAAATTGCCGACCCGTCAGCGGTGTTGATTCTCGAGGGCAAAGTTCCGGAACACGGAGCCGTGCGTGTCGATGTTGACGGCGATGTGTTGTCCGTTACGTCAGTTGAGGCGATTGCACTTAGTTGAGTCGACGTCGGATGGCGTTTCCGTGAGCAGGAAATCCTTCGTGATCTGACAACGCAGTGATCGCAGGCGAGAGTGCCTTGAGCGCACTCTCGCTCGCTCGTGCAACGGCTGTTCGCTTCATGAAGGTCTCGACTGTGATGCCAGAGGACACATGCGCAAACCCGCTCGTCGGCAGAGACGCCGGACATCCGATGACAAAGTTCGCTGCACTGAACGGAGTGTGTTGACCGACCAAGATTTCACCGGCATTGACTATTCCGCTCACGACATCATCGGATTTCGAATCAGCAACGGCGACCTGTAAGTGCTCTGCGGCGAATCGATTGGCCACTTGCACGGCAGTGTCGAGAGTGTCGACAAGTACCACTCCACCGTTCACGCCGAGCGACGCACGCGCAGCTTCTGCACGCTGTGCCGGTAGGTCGGCAAGTTGCTTCACCAGTTCAGATTCGACGGCGTCGATGAGAGCCGTGGAATCGGTGACCAGCACGACTGTGCTGTCCGTGCCGTGTTCGGCCTCGATCAACAAGTCGGCGGCCAACAAGTCGGCTCGAGCGGTGTCATCTGCGATGACCAAGCTTTCAGTTGGTCCGAGCAACATCATCGTCGCAAGGCCGTGTCGTTGCATCTCGACTTGTGCAATGGTCACAGCCGGGCTGCCTGGCCCGACGACTTTTCTCACTCGAGGAATGCTGTTCGTGCCGAAACCGAGCGCGGCGATGCCCGCAGGTCCGTTCACGCGGAACACGTCGCGCAACCCCAGCATGCGGCACACCACCAACACGGCTGGGTCGACTTCACCGTGACCACCTGGAACCGGCGGTACGACAACCACAACTTTCGGAACTCTGGCGACCACGGCCGGCACGCCGAGTTGATATGCAACAGAGGGGTAGCTCGCCTTGCCGCTCGGCACGAACAGGCCAGCGCTCGAGATGGGCGACAGTTTCTCTCCCGCCGTGAGGCCTGGCTGAATCTCTATGGCCCAGTCGGAGAGTCGGGCGAGTAGTGCGTCGTTGAATCGGCGTACGTTGTCGATGGCAACTCGCAAGGCGTTCTCTGTGTCGGTGCTCACAGTGGCGCTGTCGATGTCATCATCGGACACGCGCAGTTGGTCGGGGTTCAGTGAGATGCCGTCGTGGGTGGCCAGTGCGTCGCACACCGCCTGGTCGCCGCGTACACGCACATCGTCGATCAGCGCGGCGATTGAGTCGCGGAGACGAGCATCGAAAATGTCGTCCAGACCGCGTCGACACAGCGCGTCGCGCTGGTCTTCTGTGAGTGCTGACCACACATGGCGTCGTAGAACCGCTGTCACCGATGGGAAACCTACCGTTCGGTGTCGTGGTGCTAGAGCCGAATTACAACTGTCAGCCGCTAGAGTTCACTTACGTTCCGAAGGAGGAGCGTTCATGCCCGTCACCACAGTCGTCGGTACCCAGTGGGGTGATGAAGGCAAGGCCAAGGTCATCGATCTTCTCGCCGCCTCGCAAGATTTCGTGGTGCGCTACCAGGGCGGTCACAACGCCGGACACACGGTGGTTGTCGGAAGCGAGCGTTATGCCCTTCAACTCATTCCAAGTGGCGTGCTCTACGACACGGTCACCCCGGTCATTGGTAACGGAGTGGTCGTTGATTTGCCCACGCTGTTCAAAGAAATTGATTCACTCGAAAGTCGCGACGTGAGCTGTGCTCGCCTGAAAGTGTCGAGCCAAGCGCACCTCATCTTCCCATGGCACCAAGCCATCGATGCGGCGATGGAATCTGGTCGCGGTGACGGGAAAATCGGAACGACGTTGAAAGGCATCGGACCTGCCTATGCCGACAAAGTTCGTCGAGTCGGTATACGTGCTGGGGCGGTGCTCGACCCAGCAATGTTCGAGACACTGGTGCGTGAGCGTGCCGTCGCAGCGCAGAAAGAAATTTCCATGCTGGGTGGTGAGCCGATCGAAGTGGATGCTGTCGTCGAGCAATTTGTCGCACTCGGCACTCGCCTCGTTCCGTACATCGCTGACACAGTGAATGTTCTGCACGATGCGAAAGATGCAAAGAAGAACATCTTGCTCGAGGGTGCACAAGCAACGTTTCTCGATATCGATCACGGCACATATCCGTTCGTGACGTCGTCCAACCCAACATCCGGTGGCGCGTCTGCCGGTACCGGACTTGGTCCACGGGACATGACGCGCATCGTCGGAATTGCAAAGGCGTACACAACTCGCGTCGGGTCTGGTCCGTTTCCCTCCGAACTGACGGACGAGTTGGGAGACAAATTGGTCGACATTGGTCGTGAGTTCGGCACGGTGACGGGCCGTCGTCGCAGAACTGGTTGGCTCGACACCGTCATGTTGAAGCATGCCGTGAGAGTGAATTCTCTCACCGACATCGCACTCACGAAACTCGACGTGCTCGACACATTCGACGAAGTGAAGGTGTGTGTCGGCTACAAGCTGAACGGTGTCTTGCTCAGTGGTTATCCAGATCGCAGCGAACTGTTGGATGACGTGGAACCGGTGTACGAGTCCCTACCTGGTTGGAACACATCGTTGAGCGGAGTGTCTCGTTTCAAAGATCTTCCTGAGAGTGCGCGTGCGCTGGTGCGCATCGTCGAGCGTGAGACCGGAATTCCGGTGAGCATCATCGGCACCGGACCTGAGCGCGATGCAGTCATCGTGCGCGACGATGTGAAGGTGACAGCATGATAGAGAGGTACTCACTTCCAGATATGGCCGCCATCTTCACCGACGAAGCACGGATGCAACGTTGGGTGGAAGTAGAAGTGTCGGTACTCGAGGCGCTGGCAAGTGCTGGCGCTGCCTCGTCTGACCATGCTGCAACTTGTCGAGCAAACGCCCCGACTGTTGATGCTGCATTCGTGCGCGACGTTGCGGAGCGGGAACGGGTCACTGACCATGACGTGGCCGCGTTCGTCGATGTTCTGCAACAGAAAGTCGGAATGCCACACGGTGCGTGGCTGCACCACGGACTGACGAGCACCGACGTCGTCGACACCGCACAGTGTTGGGCATTGCGTGATGCTGCCGACTTGCTGATCGAGGCGCAGTCAGATCTCATCGAAGTACTCATCGAACTTGCACGTGCTCACCGAGACACCCCCATGATCGGGCGCACTCACGGCATTCATGCTGAACCCACCACGTTCGGCGCGAAAGTCGCGTTGTGGGCATTGCAGCTAGATCGTGATCGTCAGCGCATGATGGAAGCACGGGCCAACATCGCGGTGTGCAAGCTCTCAGGCGCAGTCGGCACGTATTCGAACATCACACCCGAAGTCGAAGCGCAAGTCGCCGACCACCTGGGTCTCATTCCTGTGCCGGCAACCCAGGTGATTGCACGCGACCGCCATGCCGAGTACCTGTGGGCCTGTGCTTCAACTGCCACGACGCTCGAGTCGATTGCCGTCGAGCTTCGTCACTTACAACGAACAGAAGTGGGAGAGGTGCGCGAAGGGTTCAAGTCAGGGCAAAAGGGTTCATCTGCGATGCCGCACAAGCGCAATCCCATCGCTGCCGAAACCATCACCGGCCTCTCGCGAGTGGTGCGTTCACATCTCACTGTCGGACTGCAGGACGTGGCACTGTGGCACGAGCGCGACATCTCGCACTCGTCAGCTGAGCGCATCGTGTTGCCCGACGCGTCGTTGGCCACTCACTACATGTTGCGTCGCATGGTCCGACTCATTGCTGGTCTCGAAGTCGACACAGAGAAGATGCGCACAAATCTCGACATGTTGAACGGGGTCGTCTTTTCGCAGTCGGTATTGCTGAAGCTTGTGGAAGCAGGTGCGACACGTGATGACGCGTATCGCATCGTCCAGGCCGCGGCTGCTACGGCAATGGCTGAGTCACGTTCATTCCGCTCAGTGCTCGAACAGAATTCCTCACTTGGTCTGACCACTGCACAGATTGATGAAGCATTCGACGTGAAGCGTGTGTTGCGACACGCATCACGAGCAGTCGAGGCGTTGGATCACCTCGACTGAAGTCATTCCGGTGTGATGCCGGCTTTCTTCAGCACGACCGGTGACACACCAAATTCTGTCCATGCTTGCCAGCTGATGTCATTTCGTTTGCTGAACGACTTGGCAACTTTCACGAACTTTGCTTCCGCCTTGGCGATTTCGTCTTTCGACTTCATCGCTTTCAGCTCGGTCGTGAGGTTCAAACGTTCTTGTACGAGACGAACTTTTGTGAGTGCGTCTGCGAAGGTGATTTCGTTCGCAATCTTGTGCAGTCGTCGTGTGATCGACTCAGGTGTGCGACGTCGACCGCGACGTGGCTTGGTTGCCTCGACGATGTCGAGATAGTCGCGAATGATGCGACCTTCGGTACGACCGTTCGCAAGAGCACGCTTGTGGCTGTCGGACATGGCCGTCGCACGGGCCCGTTTCTTTGCGGCGGCGGTCTTCTTCGAAGTTGCGGGGCGGCGTTTGTCTGCGGGCACCTCTCGAAAGTAGCAATCTGAAACGGTTGATTTTCTATTTAGTTGCAAGACGAAACTTATTCGCAATGCTGAAAACCGGCTGCCGGTAGGGTCAGATTGATGGTCTCCAACGCTTACCCCCACACGCCAGACGGTCTGCCTGCACTTGACCCTGCCCGCTCGGCTCTGCGCGACCATGTGTTCGCCCATTCGCTCAAGACCGGCGACTTCACGTTGAAGTCAGGCCGGAAGAGCAACTGGTTCCTCGACACCAAGCAAACGGCTTGCCGACCCGACGGCATCGTGCTGGTTGCCGACGTCGCACTGTCGCTCATCCCCGCTTCAGCCAACGCCATCGGAGGCCTCACCATGGGGGCAGACCCCGTCGCATTCGGAATTGCCGCGGTCGCGGCCACTCGCGGTCATTCACTTCGGAGCTTCAGTGTTCGTAAAGAAGCAAAAGATCACGGCGTGAAAGGACGCATTGCGGGCGCGCTGCAGCATGGCGACAACGTGGTCATCACTGAAGACACGGTGACACGCGGTACCTCCATCTTCGAAGCAGTCGACGCAGTGCGTGAATTCGGCGCGAACGTAGTGCTCATCACCGTCATCGTCGATCGTGGAGGCACATGTGCCGACATGGCGAAGGCGGCGGGAATCACCTACGCACCTATGCTGACTGCACCCGACCTCGGTTTCGAGTTCGGCTCCTGAATCTTTGTCCCCAAAAGTGAGTCAGTTCATGAAAACTCGTGTGATTGTCGTCGCGTCTGCTGTGCTCGCGCTCGGTGCTTGTTCAAGTGGCACTGACTCTGGCTCTTCCGACACGACTGCGGTACCCACCGTTGATTCAGTGTCAGACACGTCATCTGATTCAACTGTTTCGGTTCCAGAGAACGTCACCATCGCTGTGACGGTCGGGGTCGACTCGAGTCCAGAGCGAGTCGAACAAGTTGCGCTCGGCTCACAAGTCACCCTCGCGCTCACAAATCCGAACGAGGATGACGAATTCCACCTACATGGTTATGACTTGTCGCCGGGCGAAACACCCAAGGGAGAAACCGCAACGATTACGTTCACTGCTGACAAAATCGGCGAGTTCGAAGTCGAGAGCCATCACACTGAAGACGTTCTTGTCGTCATCAACGTGTCGTGAAGTGACACCATCGTGACCCTCGCCGAGCTCTTCACACTGTCGCCACACGGCGACGACGTGTACGTGGGGCAAGGACACGTGTATCCGTGGGGTGGTCTCTACGGTGGGCACATCGTCGCCCAGGCATTGCGTGCGAGCAGTCTCACCATCGACGAGGGGTTCGTGCCTCACTCATTGCGGGCGTATTTCATTCGTCGCGGTGACTTCAATGAGCCGGTTCGTTATGAAGTCGATCGCATTCGCAATGGCCGATCGTTCTGCACTCGCCGAGTTGTAGCGCGTCAGACGATTGGCGCCATTCTCAATCTCGAAGCTTCATTTCAAGTCACTGAAAAGTCCACCGAGGCATCACCGGTCGTGATGGCATCGAACCTTCCACGACCTGACGACCTAGCCGATGATTCTTGGAGTCCATATTTTGATCGTCGAATGGTGCCCTACGACATCATGGCTGCGGCACAACGTGACGGTCGTGGAACGTCAGCAGGTTGGTTTCGCCTGAAGCAGAGTTTTCACAACGACGAGTTGATGAACCGTTGTGCGCTTGCTTACATCTCCGACGACCTGCCGACGGATGCAGTCGTTCAAGCTGTTCCAGAGTTGAAGGCAGTGTCTGGTCAAGACATGTTGTTCTCAGCAAGCCTCGATCACACAGTGTGGTTTCATCGTCCGGTACAAGCCGACCACTGGCACTTGTATGAGATGAGTTGTTACACGTACATCGGTGGTCGCGGAATTTCATTCGGATACGTGTTCGCGGAAGACGGAACGCATGTCGCGACTGTGGCGCAAGAGGTATTGATTCGACTCAAAGAGT
>DAIOTI010000010.1:0-15078 GCA_036752105.1 Ilumatobacteraceae bacterium
GCTCGTGGCTTCGGCCAAGGCGACGAGACCGTCGACATCGGGTCCCATCAACATGCCGTCACGGGAAATGTCGGTGACGACGAACGCCGCTGCATCGGGGAACAGGGTCACGCATTCTTCGATTCGACGACCACCGCTTCGCGTCCAACCGTCAACTGACACCTCCCCACCGCGATGGTCGAGACCGACGGCGACAGGCACAAGTTGTGCGACTTCAGCCACTAGTTGGGGTGTCGACATCGCGGCAGAGCCCATCACCACACGTGATACTCCTCGATGGGCAAGCTCTCGCGCGTCAGCGACACTGCGAACTCCTCCTCCGACTTGCACTCGAGCCACACCTGCAGCGACACGTGAGATGCCCTCGATGACGTCTCGGTTGGTTCCCACCCCAGATTTTGCGGCATCGAGGTCGACCACGTGAATCCACGTCGCGCCAGCGTCGATGAATTCGCGAGCAATGGTCAAAGGGTCGTCGCCGTACACGGTCTCGTCGTCGTATCTCCCTTGGGTGAGTCGCACGACTCGTCCGCCACGCACGTCAATCGCGGGATACAAGTCGATGGCCGGAGTCATCGTGGGACCTTCGTGACGAAGTTCGACAGTATGCGCAGGCCTGTAGCAGCAGATTTCTCGGGATGAAATTGCAGTGCTGCGACATTTCCTGTTCGAAACGCCACCGGCAACTCTGCCCCGTAGTTCGTGGTTGCGGTCACGGATTGTGGATCTGACGGATGTCCGGCAAGTGAGTGAACGAAATACACCCAGCTGTCACCGTCGAGTCCCTCGAACAACGGATCAGGGAGCTTCACGACCAGCTGATTCCACTGCATGTGAGGTCGAGGCACACCCGTTGGAATCCACTTCACTCGTCCCGAAATGACGGACAGACCCTTCTCGGTGTCGTCCTCATCACTTCCATCGAACAACATCTGCATGCCCACACAAATACCGAGAAATGGTCGACCAGAAGCCACTGCTTGATGAACTGAATCTTCGAGCCCGGCTGACCGCAGTGCACGCATGCACGCGCCGAACGCTCCGACGCCTGGCAACACCACCGCGTCTGCCGCTTCAATGTCGGTGACCCTGTTCGTCAGGTGCGCACGAGCGCCGACATGTTCCAACGCCTTCTGCGCTGACCGCAGATTGCCGATGCCGTAATCGATGACCGCGATGCGCGGCTGGTCGATCACGAAAGGACGCCCTTGGTGGAGGGCACTCCTTCTGACTCGACACGGACCGCATCGCGAAGACACCGTGCGAGGCCTTTGAAACTTGCTTCGACGATGTGATGCACGTTCTTTCCGGCAGCCAAGTTGACATGAAGTGTCATCGCTGCCGCAGTTGCGAACGAAGACACAGCGTGTTCAGCGAGCGAGGGGTCAAACGGTGGATCACCCAATGGAAGACACTCAGGTAGCGGGACGTTCCACGACACGAAGGGGCGACCAGACAGGTCCAACGCAACCGACACGAGTGCCTCATCGAGTGGAAACGAACCGGAGGCGAACCGTCTGATTCCGTGCTTGTCACCCAGCGCTTGCTTGAACGCTTCACCCAGAGCGATCGCGACGTCCTCGACCGTGTGATGCGTGTCGATGTGGAGGTCACCTTGGGCTTTCACCTGCAGATTGAAACCGCCATGGCGCGCGAGTTGGTCCAGCATGTGGTCGTAGAACGGAATTCCAGTGGACACATCTGACTGACCCTGACCATCAATCTCGATCACGACCGCAATGGAAGTCTCTTTCGTCTTCCGTTCGATACGGGCAGTGCGGTTCATATACCTATTCTGACTGCTCGAGCGCCTGCTTCAACGCCTCAATAAACGATGAGTTCTCGTCTTCGGTGCCGACGGTGACCCGAAGGCAATCTTCGACACCGGACCAACTGCTGCAGTCCCGCACCAGGACTCCCCTGTCCACCAAGGCCTGCCACACGGTGTGGCCACTCATGCGGCGCGGCTTGAACAACACGAAGTTGGCTCCACTAGGCCACGTGTCGACATCGAGCCCTGAGAGTGACTCGGTGATTCGATCCCGTTCCGCCACGATGCGTGCGACGCGGTCATTCATTTCGTCGACATATCCGAGCGCGGCGAGACCCGCCGCTTGCTTGAATGAATCGAGGTGATATGGCAAGACGACGGCATGCAACATGTCGACCATTTCCGGTGGCGCGATGACATAACCGAGGCGGAGCCCTGCGAGTGACCATGTCTTGGAAAACGTTCTGCTGACAACGACATTTCCCCCGGGCCTGGCCGCCAGCTCGACGGCGGAACGCTCAGAGAATTCGGCATATGCCTCATCGATGACGACGAGGCCAGACGAGATGTCAGTGAGCAACTCGATGTTGTCCCATGCCTCGACACGCCCTGTGGGATTGTTCGGAGAGCACAAGAACGTCACGTGTGGTGAATATTCATTGACGACACGACGAATTTCGTCGGATGACAGAGTGAAGTCAGACGACCGCCGACCCGCGACCACGGTCGCACCCGAGATCCTCGCGAGGTGCGCATGCAACTGATATGTCGGTTCGAAGACAGCCACTGTTCGACCAGCCCCGGCATACGACAACAAGACCGTCTGCAACACTTCGTTTGATCCGTTCGCCACGAACACCGAGGACATGTCGACTCCGTGACGATCAGCGATGGCGCGGCGAAGTGCTCGAGCCTCTCGATCTGGATAGCGATTCCAGTCGATGGTGGCAACCAGTCGAGCGACCTCGTCACGCCATCTTCCTGGCGGAGGAAAGGGCGACTCGTTCGTGTTCAGTCGCACGGCCACGTCGACTTGAGCCGAGTGGTATTTCGACAATGCAGAAATGTCGGAGCGAGGCGGTACCGGTGCCGAGCGAGCCACGCTCACAACCTAGCGATGCGAGACGAGCACGCAGTTGAAGATTTCATCAACGGGCGAGACGTTGTGCCCGCAACACCAGCCGATGCGCCGTCAAGAGTGCTCGCTCGGCCTCGTAGATCGCGGACACGAGGTCCTCGTGATTTCCCTGCATCGAAGTCGCAAGGTCGGCCATGCGGTCGCGGTAGCGGGCCACAGCTTCGGCTGCCGCTCCGAGTTCTGCGTTCATGGACTCGAGTGAACTGCTCATTTGCGTTTGCTCGACTTCGTTCCGTTCAGCGCCACTTTGTCACGTGTCGGCAAACTTGACGACGGGCAGATGTCTTGCAACTCGCAGTCGTGACACCTCGGCTTACGTGCGTCACACACACGTCGTCCGTGCAAGATGAGACGAAGGCTGAATTTTCCCCAGTCCTCGGGAGGCAAGTGCGAGTTCAAGACGCCTTCCACTTTCACGGGGTCTTCTTCGGTCGTGAGTCCGAGTCGACGTGACAAGCGACCGACGTGAGTGTCTACCGCAAGCCCGGGAAGATCGAAGACGACGCTGCGCAACACATTTCCCGTCTTGCGACCGACGCCGGGCAAGGTGACGAGATCTTCGAGTTCCTTGGGAATTTCTCCTCCGAAGCGGTCGACGACAGCACGCGCCATTCCGATGAGGTTGCGTGCTTTGGTTTGGTAGAAACCTGTTGACCGCACCAACTCTTCGACATCAGTCGGGTCAGCGACGGCGAGATCTTCTGCCGTCGGATACTTCGCAAAGAGTGCAGGTGTCACCATGTTGACGCGCGCGTCGGTGCACTGCGCAGAAAGAATCGTCGCGGACAGCAACTCGAATGCATTTCGATGTTCGAGTTCGCACTCGGCAGCTGGGTACAACGTGGAGAGCCGTTTGGCAATCTCACGTGAGCGTGCGGCAGGCGTTCGGGGCTTTCCCACGGCGCGAGGGTACCCTGCACTCGTGCCCTCGTTCGACATCAAGCGAAGAATGAATGATGACGACATCGCACAGGTGTCCGAGTTGCTCGAGGCTGCCGAGCGTGCCGACGGCTCTCGCCCGTTGAGCGATCATTTGTGGCTCGACCTTCGCATGGGAGGTCGCGACGGTTTTGCAGGTTTCATCGCGACCGAGGAAGGACACGAACACATCATCGGCTACAGCCAGATCTCTCGTGGAAACGAGTCGTGGCTGGTCGACCTCGTCGTGCACCCTCATCATCGATACGACACCGCAATATTGGGCCCGCAGCTCATGGAAATCGCACTCGACACCGTGGCCGCCGAAGGTGGTGGCCACGTGCACTGGTGGGTGTTCGAGCCGACTCAATTCCATCGGACCCTCGCGACCACTTTCGACCTACACGCGGGACGCACCCTGCTGCAATTGCGCCGACCCTTGCCACTAGAGCCTGAACTTGCTCGCCTCGGTACCGATCTACGAACCACTTCGTTCGTGCGCACCCAAGACGAAGAGGCATGGCTCACTGTCAACAATGCCGCATTCACCCGACACCCCGAACAAGGCGGCTGGAGCATCGACACGTTGCGGTCGAGATACACCGAAGCGTGGTTCAGCGATGACAGCATTCGACTTCACACCGTTGACGGCCGACTCGCCGGGTTCTGCTGGACGAAGATCCATCCGGGGTCATCGCCTCTCATGGGCGAGATCTACGTCGTCGCTGTGCACCCGGACTTTGTCGGCCGCGGTATCGGCACCGCACTCACGGCTGCTGGTCTCAACCACATGGCTGAACACGGTGCACAAGTGGCCATGTTGTTCGTCGATGAAGACAACGACGCTGCGGTGTCGTCGTACGAACGGCTCGGGTTCGCTCGACATCATCGCGAGCGTGCATTCGTCGGTGACGTGCCCTCTAGCCTGAACACATGACAGACACCGCCTCTGCGCCGACCTCGGCCCTTCCGCGTTGGTCGGTAGCCGACGTGCATGAATCGTTCGACTCACGAACCTTCAAGGCAGCACTTGAATCATTCTCTGCCGACGTCTCTCGCCTCGAAGCGGTGTTCGACGAGTCGAATGTGCGAAAGGTCGACCGACCAATCGCGCCATCAGACGGCAAGATCGCCGATGCTGTCATCTCCCACTACAACCGTGTCGTCGATGCGGGAGAGGTGCTGGGGGCCTACATCTACGCAACGGTGTCCACCGACTCTCGAGACGAGAGTGCACAAGGTCTTCTCAGCGAAATTGAAGTTCTCGATGCTCGAACGTCACCACTGCTCGCTCGCCTCGCCGAATGGGTGAAGTCACTCGGAGTCGACGAACTTGCAGCACTCAGCACTGAAGCTGCAGAACATGTCGGCCCACTGCTTCGACTCGCCGAGCGCACGGCCCACCAGATGCCTGAAGAACTCGAAGGGCTGTATGCCGAACTATCGACCACAGGGTCTTCATCATGGGGACGTCTTCAAGCAGACGTCACCTCGCAACTCACTGGCACAGTCGTCCGCCCGGACGGATCGACTGACACGTTGCCCATGCCCGCCATTCGTGGCCTTGCATCACACCCCGACGAACAACTGCGACGGGCCGCATACGACGCAGAGATGGCCGCATGGCCATCGGTGGCTGTGGCGTGCGCCGCGGCAATGAACAGCATCAAGGGCGAAGCTAACGTCATCAATGCGCGGCGTCATTGGAGTTCGCCACTTGATGCCTCGCTCTTCGCGAACAGCGTGAGCCGCAAGACTTTCGAGGCGATGCAGAAAGCTGTCACCGATTCTCTCCCCGACTTCCGTCGTTGGATGAAGGCCAAGGCTGCAGCTCACAACGACGCTGACGCTCTTCCCTGGTGGAATCTCGTCGCACCACTCCCGAATGTGTCGTCGTCAGTCACCTGGGATGAGGGCATCGCTCTCGTCAAGTCAGCATTTGCCGAATACAGCGACAACTTGGCCGACCTCGTCGACCGGTCACTCGCTGAGAAGTGGATTGATGCGGAACCGCGCGAAGGGAAAGTCGGCGGCGCATTCTGTATGTCTTTCGTCGACGACCGGTCACTCGTCTTGTTGAACTGGACGGGCAGTACAGAAAGTGCTCAGACCACGGCGCACGAGCTCGGTCATGCATACCACAACACCCAGTTGGCGCAACGCACGGCGCTGCAGAAGCGATTGCCCATGGCTCTCGCTGAAACTGCGAGCATCTTCTGCGAGACATTGGTTGTGGAAGCCGGTCTGCGAAAACTTGAAGGGCGCGAGAGGCTCGCCCTGCTCGATGTGGACTTGGCCGGCTCCAACCAGGTCGTCGTCGACATCCACAGTCGTTTCCTCTTCGAGACCGAAGTGTTCGCCCGTCGTCAAAGACGCAGCCTTGGCGTGTCAGAGCTGAACGAGTTGATGCTCGAGTCGCAGCAAGCGGCATACGGCGACGGCCTCGACCAATCAACGGCTCATCCCCACATGTGGGTGCTGAAGCCGCACTATTACGGAAGCCACTTCTACAACTGGCCGTACACCTACGGGCTCCTGTTCGGGCTCGGTCTGTACTCGCAGTACACGAAAGATCCCGAGCGTTTCCGTCATGGATACGACACCTTGCTGTCCCGTGCCGGCATGGACACTGCGGAGCAACTTGGCCAAGCGTTCGGACTTGATGTCAACAGCGAGGCCTTCTGGACGGCCAGTCTCGATGTCATTCGTCAGCGCATCGACGACTACGTCGCCTTGGCGACGACACTTTGACCAACCTCACGTCGATGACTTCTCTCTACGACGCCACACGTGCCGATTTCGAGACCGCCTTCGTTGATGCTCCGAGATATCGCATCGACCAGTTGTGGAACGGCCTGTACTCGCAGTTCCTCGAACCACACGACATCACCACCCTTCCGGCCACAGTTCGAACGCAACTCGACGACACGTTCAAGCCGGCTCTAGAGCCGACAGTTCGTACGACCGCAGATGACGGCAAGACGATCAAGTTTCTCTGGCGTCTTGCTGACGGCGGGCACCCCATCGAGACGGTGCTCATGTACTACGACGATCGTGCAACCGTGTGTGTGAGCACACAAGCTGGGTGCGCCATGGCATGTGGCTTTTGTGCCACCGGACAAGCTGGCTTCAATCGTCATCTCACCGCCGGTGAGATCATCGAACAAGTCGCGCGCGCATGCCGCGAAGCTCGCAAACTCGATCGTCGTGTCGACAACATCGTCTTCATGGGAATGGGTGAACCATTGGCCAATGAACCAGCCGTGTGGGCAGCAGTCGAGCGCATTCACGGCGACATCGGCATTTCTGCACGTCACTTGACCATCAGCACTGTCGGCATCATCCCTGGCATCCGCGCTCTTGCGGCGCGACCCTTGCCCGTGAACCTTGCCGTGTCGCTTCACGCCGCGCGTAATGAGCTTCGCGACGAACTCGTACCGATCAACAAGCGTTACCCCATCGAGGAGCTAATTGCTGCGTGTCGCGACTACTTGAAAGTGAAGAACCGCCGCATCAGCTTCGAGTGGGCCCTTATCGAGGGAGTGAACGACACGATGAGAGATGCCAAGGAACTTCACGCTCTCTGTCGACAGCTGACACCGACCGCTCACGTGAATCTCATTCCTCTGAACCCCACCCCTGGTTGGCCCACCAAGGGGAGCAGTCGAAACCGAGTGCACGTGTTTCGCGACACATTGCTCGAGTTCGGCACCAACGTGACTATCCGATCGAATCGTGGAACAGACATTGCAGCTGCGTGTGGACAACTCGCCGCGGGTCAACCGGTGCGCATCACACCAGTGGCGCCGAGCCGCACCTCTCGCACACCGTCAATCGACTGAGCTGCCATCGCTGCTCTCGTCTGTCGCATACGACGGGTTGGCAACTGCCAACTTGTCGCAGATTGACTCGAACACCAATGCCCGCACTTCAGGTAGTCGTTCTACGAAGTCACCGTCTCTGATTTTTCGCGCCAACTCTTCGTCATCGGCACAGCCGAGCTGAGCAAGCCGCTCTCGATGCCTGCTGGCCTGTGCAGGTCCGAGCGCAATTTCACGCTCGACCATCGACAGTACGTTGACAGCCACTCGAGCATTGAATCGAGATGCCGACGAGCGACCATCAAACGACTCGCGCTCCAACCATTCGCGGACGGCAGCCACTAGTTCGGTGGCATCGGGTGCATCGTGTGGTGCAGCCATCACCAGTGTCCTTCCAGTAGCCGGAATGCGTCGTACTCGGTTTCACAAACACGCCTTCCGATCGCAGCCAACTCATGACTGCGTGTCACTCCGGTGACGTGCGCAGTCATCTGCATGATGCAGATGACGCCCCAACGAAGCGTTCCAAACACTTCCCACCATCGCACCACTTCTGCGTCCGGTCGCACTCCGGAGGCCTGTTCATACGCCTCGAACAACTCTTCGTACGAACCGATTCCACCGACTGGTGCTCGTGATCCGAAACGCCATGCCCGTACGCACAGCCATCCGAGATCTTCCATCGGGTCACCGACATGTGCCAATTCCCAGTCGAGCACCGCACGAACTCCACCCTCGTCGACGAGCAGGTTTCCCATTCGAAGATCTCCGTGGACGATCGACACCCGTTCAGTCGGAGGACGATGATCATGCAACCAACGGAGGACAAGCTCGAACGCAGGGTGTGGTCGGCCCAGGTCGCACAACAATTTCTCGTACATCGTCAGCGGGTCAGAGGCGTCGAGCCCCGGCACTGCACTCGTGGGTAACGAGTGAAGGCGGGCTAGAGCATCAGCGACATCCCTGATGAAAACTGATCGTGCACGCGTGAATGCTTCGTCGCGCAAGATTCGTCGCGCGATTGTCTCGCCATCGATGAAACGCACGACCATGAATGGACGCTTGAGTGCCTCGGAACGAGAACCATCGATGACAACTTCAGGTACCGGCACTCCGGCACCATGGGCTGCGCGGAGCAGCGCCGGTTCGTGACGCAATCGCCCCACTCCCCCCGACCTCTCGCGTTGGAGAATGAACTTCTGGTCGTTCGCGACAAACGACCAGGTCTCACGCGACGCACCAGCCGTGATGCGAGTGAGATCAGAGATGAAGTCGACGCCCATCACCCGAGAAAGGTCCCGCTCGAAAGATGATTGAGGCGACGACATCGGCACACTTTGCCACGACTACACACCCCTGCGACTACCGTCGCGATGATGACGCACGACGGCCCGACTTCAGCGGTGCTTTCCCTGCGCGCGGTGAGCGTGCTCCACAATGGCCAGCCTGTCGTCAACAGCATCTCGCTCGATCTTCTGACCGGAGAGCGCTGGGTGGTACTTGGCCCCAATGGCTGCGGGAAGACCACCCTACTTCGGGTGCTGTCTCTCTATCTGCACCCCACCACCGGTGTCATCGCGTATCGAGGAACACCACTAGGGAACTTCGATGTTCGAGGCGTACGCAGTCGGATTGCGTATTCATCGGCGAGCCTTGGCGCGGATCTAAGGCCTGCCCTCATCGCGCGCGATGTCGTCATGACCGCTCGATACGGAGCACTCGAAGCGTGGTGGCATGAATACGACGACAGCGATCGTCAGCGTGCAGTCGAGTGCCTCGAACATCTCGGCATTGCCGCGCTTGCACATCGACCATTCGGAACACTTTCCTCAGGAGAACAACAACGAGTGCTTCTTGCACGGACACTGATGTGTGACCCCGAGGTCGTGCTACTTGACGAGCCGAGTGCTCGGCTTGACCTCGGTGGACGCGAGAGACTCGTCTCAGACATCGATGCACTCGCGACGAGTGCTCCTCATGTGCCAGTTGTGTTGGTGACCCACCATGTCGACGAGATACCGACGACCTGCACCCATGCGATGCTCATGAAAAATGGGTCTGCGATCGCACAGGGACCCATCGACGATGTCATCACATCGGACAATGTGAGCGAGTGCTTCGACATTGATCTGGCTATTGAACGGCGCACAAGTGGTCGCCGCACCGCTCACAGGGCCTGAGAGTCACCGCACACAGACACGAGGTAGGAGTTCTTTTGCGACAGCAATGTGGTCACGCAGGACCTTGTCGAGCAAACCGCCGGTCCACAATGTGCCTTGGTATTCAAGATGAACCGACACGACTGTCTCGGTATCACGCGGCTGCAACGTGACGGACAGCAACCAAGGCGCGTGAGACTTGCCATCCACTTCGTGTCGCTCAAACACGATGTGTAGCGGTTCATTCACTGTTCTGGTCATCCGTAATCGTTTCGAACGCGCGAACGGCCCCACCTTCGCACGTAGTTCCACGTTCCATGTGGTCGCATCCACCGGCTCCACCGAATGAACGAGCGGCATCCAGGCGTTGTAGAGCGCCAGGTCATCGACGTGGGGCCTGACTCGTTCAATCAGAGCGGGTACGTGAACCGACTCATCCAGTTTCACGAATCCACCTCTGCCGTGCCGCGAATCAAGACTCAGACACCGCGAGTTCGGTCGCCGAAGGCACGACCCAACAGGCGTCCCCTCACCGGAGCACCATCTGAATCGACTTCGGTTTCTTCTTCCTCATCGCCACGTCGAACTAGCCGCGGCATCCAAGGTGCTCCCCGTTCTTCATCGACAGTGATCGGTGACAGCGGTGATGGCACTTCGCCAGGTGCTGTCGTCGTCTCAGTACTGGCCGCCACTGACACAGAGTCAGATTCAGGTGTCGTGTCGAACAGCCCTGATTCATCTGCTACGGGAGCACCCTTTGAATTCGAATGCCTCGATGATGCAACAGACTTCGTCGACCGTGGTTCTCCGACAGTCGTATTCGAATCGGGGGCGAGAAACAAGCGTGGCACCGCTTCGCGTCGATCATCGATGGTCCAACCCCTCGGCACCCGTAGCCCATCAGCATGTTTCTGACACAGACTTCCGGCTAGAGCTGGGTCAGCTGACGGTGCTGAATCGAGCCGCACCACAAGTCCACCGTTGTCGATGACGTAGGACACGGCTGTCGGCAACGAACAACCAGGACGTTCACATAACCGACGCACAGAAAAAAACTACTTCGCTGAACGGGCCAGAACGAGACAAGACCAAAGTTGTGGGCGCGACGGGACTCGAACCCGGGACCTCTACCGTGTGAAGGTAGCGCTCTAACCAACTGAGCTACGCGCCCTTTGCGGACGGCTGAACGATACCCGAGGGCCTGCGCTTCACCTACGGGGAGGCCGCCGGCACCCGATCCACACACGCCGTTCCCATTCCTTGGCTGTCTCGATACGGCTCTGATCCAGTTGGACACTTCGCATCGAATGCGATGAGTTGCCGCACGACTGCATCGTGCGACCCGGCACAATCGACCTCTCTCACTGCGAGAGTCGCGTCGATGTCGACACAACTTCCGCTTGTCAGTAACTGGTCCGGCCCTGGCGGAGCCTCGGGATCGACGAATGCTGCCAGCACCAGCACCACGATGATGCCGAGCACCACGAAGAACAATGCTCCGCGCCAAGGGAAACGAGCCGGCGACACCGTGGTCGGCACTCGGAAGAACACTTCGCGTTCGTCCTGCCCGTCTGCCTTGCCGCTCGGCGTCGACTCATCGAGACTTCTGTCGTATTCGCGGCGTCGCCTCGGGTCTGACAGAACCGACCACGCACTGTTCACCTCGGACATAGTCATCGATGTATGAGTGGACGATGCTGCGACGTCGGGATGCAGATTGCGTGCCAAGGCTCGATACGCACGCCTGATGTCGTCCTGTGTCGCTGTTCGCGACACACCGAGTACGTCGTAGTGGGTTCTAGTAGCCAAGGTGGGCATCGACCATACCGATGAGAGGCTGGTCGTCCATGTAGCGCCGAACATTCTCGCGAACACGTTCGCTCAACAACGGAATCGCCATCTCAGGCGTGTTTCCCACGTGTGGGGTGATGATGCAATTCGGCAACGACCAGAGCGGATGACCTTCAGGCAATGGCTCTGGGTCAGTGACGTCGAGAGCTGCGCCACCGATCACATTGTTCGACAGGGCCCAGACGAGATCGTCGGTGATGATGTGCTTGCCACGGGCCACGTTCACGATCCACGCGTGTGACTCCATCACTTCGAATTCAGACCGCCCAATGATGCCCTCGGTCTCTGGAGTCAGTGACAAAGCCAACACGACCAAGTCAGCGCCGGTGAGCGCATCGACCAAGTGATCGATGTCGACCACTTCATGTGCTCCTTCGAGGTGCTCGACCCGCTTGCGCACGACGGTGACTCGACAACCAAACGGCGCCAGTAATCGAAGCAATGTCTCTGTGATGCCACCGCCACCCACCACTGTGACCCGTGCACCGAGAAGATTGAAGCCCTTTGGGCCGGTCCATCTGTCGACCCGTGAATAATTGGCGATATTGCGCATACCTGCAAGTGCGAGCCCGATGACATGCTCGCCCACCGGTTCGGCATACACACCTTTGCCACATGTCCATGTACGCGAGTCGTCGATGATCGATGCGAAGTTCTCGATGCCCGCGAATGGCACCTGCACCCACTCGACGTGCGGATGTGTGGCAAGAAGGACTGCGAGACCATCTGCGTCACGAGCATCGGTCCACACGACAGCCGACGCCTCGCTCGCATCGACAATTGATGCCCCTGCGTCACGCACAGCGTCGGCGATCCAACCGCTGCTGTCTGGTGCGACACAGATTGCTTTCTTTCCCGCTCGCTCCATACAACTGAGAAACGATACGAGATGAACTCAGGAGCCAGTCAATGTGGCGGCAATGTCACTCGAGGAGCTACCAGAGCGACGAAGAACCACAGCCACAAATGAAAGTGCGGCCATCGTGATGGCGAAGAGAATGACGGCGCCCACACCCCAGAAAGGCTTGATGGTGCTGCGAGTGGCGCCGAGCAACGCGACCGGGAAAGTAGTGGAACCCGCTTCGCTGATGAGCGTACTGATGACCGCGTTGTCAAGACACAAGGTGAATGACAACAAGCCACCCGCTACGAGAGCCGACGAGATCAGGGGAAGCGTGATTTGCCTGAAGGCGCGGGCCGGGGTCGCTCCGAGGTCGGCGGCAGCTTCCTCGAGAGATTCATCGAGACCGGCGAGACGTGCTCGAACAATCAACGTCACGACGGCACTCGCATACAGGGATTGACCGACCCACAACTTGTTGATTCCGCCGTTGAACGGACCGAGTCCTTCTGTGAACGGATATCCGAGCACTGGAATGTCCTGGATACGCGGGAACCATGTGGCGAGCGCGATGGCATCCATGATTTCTGGTGTCACCAAAATAAGGAATACGACAGCCATGAACACCGTCGTCCATGGACCTGGTCGACGAGCGAGCCCGACACCGGCGAGACCTCCGATGATGACTGCGATGATCGTGGCACCGAGTGCCGCGATGAACGAATTGCGAATTGCATCACCAATGCCGGCAAAGTCGAAGATGTCGCGATACCAATCCGTAAGCAGCCCATTCACCACTACGGCGAGTGCAAATCCGATCGGTCCCACCCAATTGAGACGACGTCGCGCAATGGATGTTGCACGAGTGAGCACCATGCGCACAACGACGGCCAAGGCAATAATGACTGTGAAACGCACCACCATCGCCCACGCGCTTCCACCATCGAACAACTCTGACCACCACTTCACACTGGTGTGACCAGACCAGATGGTGAACGACGTGCTGCGGTTGAAGGAGTGCAAGATGACGAGCAGAATCGGCACGAACAGAAAGACCATCACGAGCATCGCCCACGTGCGCATGAGCGTCACGATGGGATCAAACGGCAGTTTGTTCCGCGCTGAACCATCGACGACACCCCGCGCAGACCGAGCGTACGACCGCGCTCGTATTTTCTCGGCGACAGGCGCGAGAAGCGCGAATATGCGAGGCAACAACCACACCAGAAGTGCACCGACTGCAAGCGTGAGAAGCACGGCACCAATCATGAGGACCGCCATCGCCGCTCCGAGTGGCCAGTTCTGCGCGCCACTGAACTGTGACGCGATCATCGACCCGATCATGTTGCCCTTGGCTCCACCAAGAACAGTTGCGGTCACATAGTCGCCACACATCGGGATGAACGTGAGTAATACGCCGGCGATGATTCCAGGGCCGGCAAGTGGCAGTGTCACCGAGAGGAAAGTGGCAACTCGTCCAGCTCCGAGGTCCTTGCTCGCCTCGCGCATGCGCACATCGATGCGATCAAGCGCCACGAACAACGGAAGTATCATGAACCCGAGGTAGTTGTAGACGATCGCGATCTGCACCGCGGTCGTGGTCTCGAGAATCTGGATGCCATTTGGCCCGATCCATCCGAGATCTACCAGCCACTTCGACAATGTTCCGTTCGGCGCCAGTGGAATTCGCCAAGCAACTGTCCGGATGAGAAACGACGTGAAGCTCGGAACGACGACTGCCGCCAGGATGATCGCCTTCCAACGCTCTGACACCTTGAACGCCGCCAGATACGCGACGGGCAGGCCGATGACGAGGCACAGCAGCGTGGCGGTTATCGAGATACGGATTGTCGCCCTGAACACCTGAAAGAAGGTCTCGTCGAACACATTCGAGTAGTTCGACGTCGTGAGGTTCGTCAGGTCAACGGGGAGAAGCTGAGTCGTGTCCTTCGTGCCGAAGGAGTAGTAGACGATGAAGCCGATCGGGACGATGAAGAAGAGGCCGTACCAAATCATCGAAGGCAATGCGAGGGCGAACTTCGGCCCTCGCAGTCGCCTTCGAGATGTTGGTACGACGACTCCTGTCAACGGATCAGGCTCCGGCCTTGGCCTTGGTCTTGTTCAAGATGTCGACGAGACGGTCGAGCGCTTCGTTGATCTCTTGTGGTTCCATCGTCGCCACTTGCTCGTCACTGAAGAAGATCATGTCGGGCTTCTCGAGCGTCGGTGCAAGTTCGCTGAGCAGCTGATCCATGCTCTTCATGCCAGTGTGGTAGCCGTGGTACGACAGATCCTTGATGGAAATCTCAGGGATGAGGTTCCAGTTGATCCACGCGTGTGCAGCCTCAGGGTTCGGCGCACCAGTCGGAATGGCATAGGTGTCCATGAAAATCTGGGTCTTCGGTCCGGGGAGCACCCACTTCCAATCTTCAGGATTTCCGCCAGCGTCCTTGATACGGGAGAACGCCTGACGTGCATCGCCAGTCCATGCGACTGCAAGCGAGTACGCACCTTCTGCGATCTTGGTGCTGGGGTAACTGTCGAACGCCTTGATGTGAGGTCAGAGCTCGTCCACCAGG
>DAIOTI010000011.1:0-15016 GCA_036752105.1 Ilumatobacteraceae bacterium
TCCGACACGTTCGAGACCGGGTCGATTGCCGCAGCCCACGGCGGCACCACCACCATCGTCGATTTCGCAGAACAGCGTGCCGGCGGAAACGTCTTGCAAAGTTTTGCTTCGCGATATGCCGAAGCCGACGGTCAATGCGTCATCGATTGGAGTTTCCATCAAGTTCTTGGGGGCGTCGATACCCAGGCACTCATCGATGCACGCTCGCTCATCGAACGCGAGGGAATCAGTTCAATCAAACTTTTCATGGCATATCCGGGACGCCTGTACAGCGATGATGGTCAGATGTTGCGCGCGCTGCAGATGTGCGCCGACACCGGGATGATGGCCATGGTGCATGCCGAGAACGGGCTGGCGATCGATGTTCTCATCGAGCAAGCAGTCGCGGCGGGAAACACCGACCCCGTTCATCACTCGCTCACGCGACCAGCTGCTCTCGAAGCCGAAGCTGTTCATCGCGCCGGTGTGTTGTCGCGAGTCGCAGGCGGAGCACCGCTCTACATCGTCCACTTGTCGAGTTCTGAAGCGCTGGCTGAAGTTCGCACGGCTCGTGCACGAGGTACGAACATCTTCGCCGAGACCTGTCCTCAATATCTTCACCTCTCACTCGAAGACCACTTGGGAAAGGGCTGGCCCGAGGGCGCTGCGTACATCGCATCGACACCGCTGCGTTCGAAGCATGAGAGTCATCGCGATGACCTGTGGAAGGGACTTCGCGAGGATGAGTTGGCAGTCGTGAGCACCGACCATTGCCCCTTCTGTCTTCGCGAACAAAAGCTTGCCTTTGGTGACTCGTTCAATCTCGTACCGAATGGCATCGGTGGTGTCGAACACCGTATGGATTTGATCTACCAAGGTGTGGCGAACGGCGAGATCAGCCTTGAACGCTGGGTGGAAGTGTGCTCGACGGCTCCGGCGCGACTATTCGGTCTCGACACGAAGGGGCGCCTCGAGGTGGGTTGCGATGCTGACATCGTGATCTATGACCCTTCAGCAACCACCACCATCAGCGCAGAGACACACCACATGAATCTCGATCATTCCGCGTATGAAGGAATGCAACTTCAAGGTGGTGTGCGCACCGTCATGTCGCGTGGCGAGGTCATCGTCGACCGCGGAGTGCTCAATGCGTCAGCTGGTCGAGGACGATTCTTGCGGCGCAGTGTTCCTGCGCTGATTCGTTAGTTCGAAGAATCGCTGAATCGACGCACGAGATTGTCGAGCGTCTTTTCCATCGCCGCTTTGTTTCGTTGCGGCGCTCGAATGAGTCGCAACGCGAGTGCAGAACGTGACGTGTTCATGTCGAACTGTTCGGTGACCTTCGTTCCGCCGGCGACGGGTTCAAGGATGTATCGCCACACATGACCGCCCATGTGACGCCACCCGATGCGTCGACCTTCTTCGAACTCGACGACGGTGTTGTCGATCTTGTATGCCGCGCCGATGCGCATATTCATACCGAATTGGGCACCAAGTGACAGACGCTCTGGTGCGTCGACCTGTGCGCCTTTCACCGAACCCGAGCCATCGATCTCGTTGTGTCGGCGAGGGTCGGCGAGGAGGTCGAAGATTGCCCCGGGAGGCGAAGGTACGACGCGCTCGACTGAGACGATCTTCGAAGGATCTGACGTGGGTGAAGAGGTCGCTGCAGATGTCATGGATGAAGTGTCGTCCATTCGAGCACCGATTCTGCACACCTGCGACCAGAAAACATCGCGCCTTGGATGCTTCCGGTATCGCGGTGGTCACCGCAGACAAAGAGGCCGTCACCAAGGGCGACAGGTTTCTTCGGGTTGAAGGGCGGGTCTTGCCCTGGTTGGCCGTGGGGAATGCGATACGAACGCAAGGTCTTCCAACCGTCTACTTGCGGGCCCCACCAACTGCGAAGTTGTGTGCGAGCAAGTTGTTCGATGTCGCCGTCTGCCACACCGGGAAGTGCGGCAACGATGAGGTGTCTCCCGGGTGGGGCATAGGCTTCTGCGACATTGCTCATGACCGCGACGTTCAACACGGGTCCGTGGCCATGACCATCGAGCACGATGTACGAGCCAGCGACGGGTGCAGTATCAGCGGAGAAATACACGCAACCAGCGGCGCGTGAGGTGACCTGAGGCAACCCGAGTAGCGAACTTGCAACGGGTCCTTCGGTGGCCACGATGACTGCACGTGATGTCACTGTGTGACCTGACGACGTCGTGATGCGGCCGGGCTCGACTTTCTTCACCGCGCAATTCAGATGCACGCTGCCCACAGGAAGACTCGCGGCCAGCTGGCGCGTGATTTGCCCCATTCCTCTTGCCGGCACGCCGGTGTCGCCGGTCGCAAGCGTGCGGAAGATGACGTCGAACATGCGACGCGAAGTTCCGAGATGTGGATCGAGTTGAATGCCGCCGACCAGTGGGCGAAAGAACCGCTCGATGATTGCAGAAGAAAAACCGAAAGCGCGCAGAGCTGTCGCGGTAGGCACGTCATCGCCGCGCAACAACATCTTCGGATCACGGCGCACGAGTTTCATGCGCAGAAGGGCGATGCGGGCTTTGTCGAGCACCGAGCCGATGGGGGCCGTTGCAGTGTCGACGACGGTCTTTGGTCGCCTCAGCGGATCGCCGACGACGTGGCCTTCGCCATCGCGCCACACCAATGCGCCCGGCTCGAACATGCGCAGGTCGAGTGCGCGCAGATCGAGATGGCGATGCAATTCGGGATACGCAGTGAGCAGTACTTGAAAACCGCGGTCGAGGATGAACCCGTCGACGACGTCTGAGCGCACTCGTCCGCCGACGTCGTCTGATGACTCGATGAGAGCGATTGACAAGCCGGCACGTGACAGCACTCGTGCTGCGACGAGGCCTGCGAGCCCGGCGCCGACGATCGATACGTCGACTGTGTCGGGAAGACCACTTGTCGACACGTGTGGCGGCATATTGCGACAGTTACGAGCGTGCGAGAAGTGCGCGCAGGGCTACGTCGAGAGTGGGATGAGCAAACGTGAATCCGTCTTTCGACAAGGCGTTTGGCAACACACGCTGACCGGTGAACAGCAATGCTTCAGCAAGTTCTCCACCGAGCAACAACTTCGGGCCGAACGAAGGGATGGTCTGAAATGCGGGGCGACGAAGGGCGCGTCCGAGTTCTTTGGTGAACTGGCCGTTGGTCACTGGTTGCGGTGCCGTGAGGTTCACTGGTCCGGACAATTGTGACGAAAGAAGATGCACGATGGCGGCGACTTCGTCGTCGATCGAAATCCAGCTTTGCCAGTGCTTCCCGTTCTTGAACTTTCCGCCAAGGCCAGCTTTGAAGATGGGCAATTGCTTCTTCAACGCTCCGCCCTTCGTCGACAACACGATGCCGGTGCGTAGATACACGGTGCGGATACCTGCTTGAACTGCAGGAGCTGCAGCTGCTTCCCATTGCTCGCACACGTCGGCGAGAAAACCACTGCCGTGCGGGCTGGTCTCGGTGAGCTCTTCGTCACCAGTTGCGCCGTAGATACCGATGGCAGATCCGCTGAGAAAGACAGACGGCTTGGTGGGTAGCTGTGCGATGGCCGATGCGATGAGTGACGTGCCCTTCGTGCGGCTCTCAAGGATCTCGCGTTTGTAGTCAGAGGTCCACCGTTTGTCACCGATGCCCGCTCCGGCCAGGTGCACGACTGCGTCGACACCCACAAGTTTGTCGACGTCGATTGTTCCTGTGCGCGGATCCCACTTCACTGCATGCGCAGAAGTTTTTGTGCTGTCGCCGCGAACTGCGTGTATCACGGTGTGACCTGTGGAGGACAGGTGTGCGCTGAGCGCCGACCCGATGAGACCAGATGCGCCAGTGATGAGAACCTTCATGTCAGTCAGGCTAGGTCTGGTCTGCTGAGCGTGTGCAATGGGGCTCGAAAGACTCCGACCGTAAGATGACTGGCGATGAGCACCCGCAAACTCATACTCACGGCCCTTTTGTGCGGTATAGCCATCATGATTGCCGGTGGCGTCAAGCTCTTTCAAGTGTCGTCCGACGAGTCCGAGGTGCAGGTGTTGGCGCTCGGAACGGACGCAAAATTGGGTGACATGACCGTCTCGGTGACAGACATCATCGACAGTACTGATGCACTTCTTGTGTCAGTCACCATGGTCGGTGTCGACGGGGCTGTCGCGCAAGAGGGATGGCGTCTACTCGCCGATGGTCAAGTCACTGAGCCCATCGAACTGCCGAAGGGCGTGGGTGTGCCGTGTGGCACCGTGAGTTCGACTGCGCCGATGTCGTGCACCATCGCATTCGTCCGCGTTGATTCGTCACCGGTCGTGGCGTATCTGCGCGCGGGCGAGCAATTTCAGTGGTCGGCATAGAGACAGCCTGTACGGTTGAGCCTGCCCCTCTGGCGATATCGGTCGCTGATGGGCAGCACATGCGCAACAGCGCGTAGGCCAAGCCAACGGAGGTGTCACCAGTGGCCGAACAGTTCGACCTCGTCGTGATCGGAGGTGGCCCAGGTGGGTACGCCGCAGCTTTCTACGCGGCATCTGCCGGCATGTCCGTTGCGCTCATCGAAAAAGACACCATCGGTGGAACATGCCTGAATCGTGGTTGCATTCCGGCGAAGGCATTTCTCGAGACTGCAGCTGTGCGACGACATGTCGAGCACGCCAAAGATTTCGGTATCGATGCAGTCGTCGGCTCTACCGATTTTGCCGTCGCGCAGGCTCGCAAGCAGAAAATCGTCGATGGCTTGGTGAAAGGACTCACTGGTCTCGCAAAGGCGAAGAAAGTCACGTACATGCTCGGAGCAGGTTCGCTGTCGGCAGATCACACGGTGACAGTCAAGGCAGCTGATGGCAGCACCACTGCAGTGCGTGGTCACAACGTGATTCTTGCGAGCGGAAGTGTTCCTCGCACGATCCCCGGCTTCGACGTCGGTGGACCGATCATGACGTCAGATGAAGTGTTGATGCTCGACAAGATTCCGGCACGTATCGCCGTCATCGGTGGTGGAGCAATCGGGTGCGAGTTCGCCTCGACCTTCGCTGACCTCGGTGCTCAAGTCACGATTCTCGAAGGACTGCCCAAGATCCTTCCCGGACTCGATGCCGACGTTGCGAACGTTGTCGTCCGTAGTTTTCAGAAAAAGAAGATCGATATCAAGACAGGCGTCAGCGTCACGGGCCACGTACCGACTGCAACCGGTGGCACCACAGTGCAGCTTGGCGATGGTTCGACGCTGGAAGTCGACGCAGTAATCGTGTCGGTTGGTCGACGCCCGTATGCCGACGAACTCGGGCTAGCCGGAACGTCGGTGACAGTCGGTGAACGCGGTTTCGTCGAAGTCGATGACTGGTGTCGCACGGGTGAGCCTGGTGTGTGGGCGATCGGTGACCTCATCAACACACCTCAACTTGCGCACGTCGCATATGCCGAGGCAATTCTCGCGGTGAAGCAAGCACTTGGTGAAGACGTGTTGCCCGTCGCATATGACCGAGTGCCTTGGGCCATCTACTGCCACCCTGAAGTTGCATGGGCTGGTCCTGGTGAAGATGCATCGAAGGCCGCAGGTATCGATGTGGTGGTGTCGAAGCACCAATTCCGTGCGAACAGTCGCGCACAGATTCTCGGTGAAATCGACGGACTCGTGAAAGTTGTGGCGAAGAAGAATCCGGATGGATCTGCGGGTCAGGTGTTGGGTGTGCACATGGTCGGGCCGTGGGTGACAGAACAGTTGTCTGGCGGCTATCTGGCGGTGAACTGGGAGGCCACGGTGGATGAGATTGCCGCCTTCCTCCAGCCCCATCCGAGTTTGTCCGAGCTTTTCGGCGAGACTGTGATGGCGCTTACAGGGCGTTCGATCAACGCCTAGAACGCAACGACGAAGACAGACAACAAGCGAAGAATTCAGGAAGACGAGAGACCAATGGCAGATGTGACCCTCCCGCAGTTGGGTGAAACAGTCACCGAAGGAACAATCACTCGCTGGTTCAAGAAGATCGGCGACAGTGTCGCTGCTGACGAGCCGTTGTTCGAAGTTTCAACGGACAAAGTCGACACCGAAGTGCCATCGCCCGTCGCCGGAGTTCTCTCTGAGATTCGGGTGCCAGAGGGTGACACTGTTCCGGTTGGAACGGTCATCGCTGTCGTCGGTGCGGCGGGTTCTGCGGCGGCACCAGCACCTGCACCTGCACCGGCTACTCCCGTTGTCGAATCAACTCCGCCACCAGTGCCGACGCCTGCTGCGGCACCAGCACCAGTCGAACAAGCGCCGGCTCCAGTCGCATCGTCTCCCACACCAGCCGCTGCCGCTCCCGCACCAGTGGCTCCTGCACCAGCCGCTGCGACGAGCGGTGCATCGAGCAGCAAGTTGTTGTCACCAGTTGTACGCAAACTCGTGAACGACAATGGCCTCGATGTGAATGCAATTGTCGGAACCGGACCAAACGGTCGAATCACTCGCGACGATGTGCTCGATGCCATCGACAAGCGAGGAAGCACTCCGTCAGTCACCGCAGCACCTGCGCCGGCTCCCGCATCGACTCCACCGACCGCCGTTGCGTCGACTGCAGGCATCTCGACGCCGCCAGCAGCGCCCATCAAGGTGGTGCCGGGCGCCCGTGACGAGGTGGTCGCATTGTCAAAGATTCGTCAGCTCACTGGCTCGCACATGGTCATGAGCAAGGGTGTGAGCCCTCACGCGTTCAGCGTGGTCGAAGTCGATTACGCAAACGTCGATGTCGTGCGCACGAGAGCGAAAGACGATTTCAAGTCGACCGAAGGTTTCAGTCTCACGTACCTTCCGTTCATCTCACGTGCAGTGGTCGACGCACTCGCTGAGTACCCGCACATGAACGCATCGTTCGCGGGCGATTCACTCATCGTGCATCGATACATCGATCTCGGAATTGCCGTCGACCTCGACTATCAGGGTCTCATCGTGCCGGTAGTGCGCGATGCGGGCGGAAAGCGACTGCGTGCCATTGCACGCGAAGTCAGTGACCTCGCGTCACGTGCTCGCTCGAAGAAGTTGACTCCGGCTGAGATCCAAGGTGGCACTTTCACCATCTCCAACAACGGCTCTGCGGGTTCGGTTCTCACGATGCCGATCATCAACCAACCCCAAGTTGCCATCTTGTCGACTGACGCCGTTGTGAAAAAGCCGGTGGTCGTGTCGACAGCTGCGGGCGAGAGCATCGCAATTCACCCCGTCGGAAATTTGGCGATGGCATGGGACCACCGTGCTTTTGATGGGGCATATGCAGCCAACTTCCTTGCTCGCGTGAAGAACATTCTCGAGACCCGGGACTGGTCGTCGGAGCTGTAGAGATGTCTGCCATCGTCACCGATGCCGCTCATGCGTGGGCGGCACTCGACGTACGGTGGATCGGTCGTGTTCCGTACGGTGAAGCACTCGCCGTGCAAGAGGCGATGTTCCGTGAGGGTCGCTCGCATCACTTGCTGTTGCTCGAACACCCACATGTGTTCACCTATGGTCCTTCGGCCGACCTCACCACAAATCTGAAGTGTGATCCACTTGCAGTCGGCGCTGACTTCGTCGCGGTGAATCGCGGGGGAGACATCACGTATCACGGCCCTGGGCAACTTGTCGGATATCCGCTGTTGACGCTTCCACCGAAACGACCGAATGGTCCTGCCGATTCCGTGGCCTACGTGCATTCGGTGGAACAAGTTCTCATCGACACACTGCGAGATCTCGGACTAGCCAATGCCGGACGACAGGTCGGATATCCCGGTGTGTGGCTTGACGCCGGAACACAACGTGCTCGGAAGATCGCTGCCATCGGAGTCCGCGTCGGTCGTCGTCGTTCAATGCACGGTTTCGCTTTGAATGTGTCAACCGACCTTGCTTTCATGCGCGATCACATCGTCCCATGCGGTATCGCCGAGTTTCCGGTCACGTCACTTGAAGAAGAGGGCATCACGGTCGACATGAAGACGGTCGTCGATGCACTGACAATTCGTGCCGCAGAGGCGTGGGGTGGTGGAGTCCTCCGTCGTGCTGATGTCGCGTGGCGACACGCACCCGATGATCTCTCTGCATTCTCGCGCGGTGACGGCCCCGGAGAGCCCGTTCGACTCATGAGTCGTCTTGCGCGAGCAGGTGTCACCGATGCCATCGAGTTGTCAGAACGTAAGCCAGACTGGATTCGCCCTCATGTGAACCATGGCGAAACGGTGATGTCGTTGAAGCGCACTCTGCGCGACCTTGAACTAGTGACAGTCTGCGAAGAAGCCGGATGCCCGAATCTGTCGGAATGTTGGAGTGACGGCACGGCGACGTTCATGGTGTTGGGAGAACGTTGCACGAGAGCCTGTGGCTTCTGTCTGGTCGACACTCGGAAACCAGATGTCCCTGATTCCGACGAACCTCGTCGCGTTGCCGACGCAGTGCGGCGAATGGGGCTGTCGTATGTGGTGCTCACGATGGTGGCGCGCGATGACCTCGAAGATGGTGGTATGGGTCACGTTGCTGCGTGCGTGCGCGCTCTTCGCGATCTCGACGACACGATCCAAGTGGAGACACTCATCTCTGACGTTCGCGGGACGTCGCACTTGGACGTGCTCGTGCACGAGCGACCCGACGTGTTGAACCACAACATCGAGACTGTGGCACGGTTGCAGCGCGCGGTGCGGCCGTCTGCTGGCTACGCACGCAGCTTGTCCGTGCTGGCCCGCGCAAAGGCCGCTCACCTCACCACGAAATCTGGTCTTGTCGTCGGAATGGGAGAGACCGACGAAGAAGTCGTCGAGACCTTGCGCGACCTTGCTGCAGTCGGGGTCGACATCGTGACGATCGGTCAATATCTGCGACCGACATCACACCATTTGCCAGTGTCGCGGTGGGTCACTCCGGACACTTTTGAAGAGTTCAAGCGCACAGGCGAATCGTTCGGAATCGGCCACATTGAGTCGAGTCCACTGACGCGCTCCAGCTATCACGCCAAAGATGCAGCTGCACATGCGGCTCCGGTTGCTGTCACAATTGGAGCGCGATGATTACGACACATGAACCCAAAGTTTTCGAGTCACGGCTCGGGCGAGTGCGCGCGATCATGGCTGAGAACAATGTCGATGCACTGATCTTGTCGGTGGGTCATGACTTGCCGTACCTCACCGGTTATCAAGCGATGCCGCTCGAGCGCCTCACTTTGTTGATCGTGCTTCGTGACGGCACGACGTCGATGCTGATACCGCGCCTCGAAGCGCCGCGCGTGGTCGAAATGCCGAGTGTGTTCACCTTGGTGCCGTGGAATGAAACCGACGATCCGGTGGGAATGGCAGCTCGTCTCATCGGCGCAGCCCGCACGATCGCAGTCGGAGATCAGATGTGGGCGAGATTCTTGGTCGAGTTGCTCGCACATCTTCCGTCGGCAAAGTACACCCGCGCCGTCGACATCGTGGGTCCGCTGCGTCGAGTGAAAGATGCGGCTGAGATTGCTGCGTTGCAACGCGCTAGCGCGGCAGTCGATCGAATTGCAGCACAGTTGCACGCTGGCGCCATACCACTCATCGGACGTACCGAAGCGCAAGTGTCAGCAGATCTCTCGGCACGCATCATCGCCGAGGGGCATGACAAGGTGAACTTTGCGATTGTCGCAGCAGGTGAGAATGCAGCGAGTCCTCACCACCACGCCGGGTCGCGCGTCATACGCGAGGGTGAGATCGTGCTGTGCGACTTCGGTGGAACGATGGCCGGCTATTGCAGCGACATCACCCGGTGTGTGCACATCGGTGATATTCCATCTGACATCGCCGACGCGTATGCGGTGTTGAAGAGTGCACAGGCAACAGGGGTTGCTGCGGGGAAAATTGGTGTGTCGTGCGAGTCCATCGACGCGGCCACGCGAGACGTCATCGTGGCAGGTGGATACGGTGAGTATTTCGTGCATCGCACCGGTCATGGCATCGGAATGGAAGAGCACGAAGATCCCTACATCGTGCAAGGAAATGCGACTCCACTCGAGGCCGGTCACGCATACAGCGTGGAACCCGGTATCTACATTCCCGGCAGATGGGGAATGCGGCTCGAAGACATCGTGGTGGCAACAACTTCTGGACCACTTTCGCTGAACAACACCAGTCATGATCTGGTGTCGGTCGTGGCCTGACCACCACTTGAAGGTCCCCCACCACGCGGGGCTTTGCGAGGGCTCGCTGCGTGGGCGAGACTACTGACCATGTACGACGTGGTGATTCGTGGCGGAACTGTGGTCGACGGAACCGGTGTAGCACCGTCGCGTGCCGACATCGCAGTGAAAGATGGTCGCATCGCTGCAATCGGAGAAGTCGACGAGTCAGCAACTCAGACCATCGACGCCACTGACTTGGTGGTGAGTCCCGGTTTCGTCGACTTGCACACGCACTACGACGCTCAGGCGTTCTGGGACGGCACGCTCAGTCCATCGCCTCTTCACGGCGTCACCACCGTGTTCGGCGGAAATTGTGGTTTCACCATCGCGCCTCTCACACCACAAGACGGCGACTATCTCATGCGCATGCTTGCTCGCGTCGAGGGTATGCCGCTCGAAAGTCTTCGTGACGGCGTGCCATGGAATTGGACGTCCACCGCTGAGTACTTGGACAAGCTCGACGGAACTCTCATGCCCAACGCAGGATTTCTCGTTGGTCACAGTGCATTGCGACGGGTGGTCATGCACGATGATGCGACGAAGCGAGAGGCAACGTCTGAAGAGATCGAGAAGATGGTGCAGTTGTTGCGTGCCGGTCTTCAGGCGGGCGGTTGCGGTTTCTCTTCCACATGGTCGACCAGTCACAACGACCATGAAGGGTCGCCTGTGCCGTCGCGCCACGCGAGTCGTGAGGAACTCATCGCGCTCTGCCGTGAAGTGCGTAACCACCCCGGAACCACTCTCGAATTCATTCCGGCGATCGGGCAGTTCTCTCAGGAAGTCTTCGAACTGATGGGGGACATGAGCGCGGCTGCAGATCGTCCGTTGAACTGGAACCTGTTGCAGGTGTACGCGCAGAACTGGGACATGGTGCAACACCAACTCACCGGTTTTGACGTGGCAGCAGCACGTGGCGGACACGTGCTTGCACTCACGCTGCCCGACACATTCCGTATGCGTCTCAATTTCAAGAGCGGTTTTATTCTCGACATCCTTGCTGGCTGGGACCGCCTCATGGCTCTACCAGACGCCGAGAAGATGTCCATGTTGAAAGACCCTGCAGGTCGTGCCGAAATGGACCGATTGGCTCAGTCAACACCGGGAAATGCGCGCAACGTCGCCAATTGGGCTTCGTATGTGTTGTTACAAACTTTCACGAACAAATGGAAACCGTTCGAGGGCCGCACCATCGGAGACATCGCCACAGAACGCGGCGTGTCGCCATTCGATGCGTTGTGTGACATCGTCGTAGACGACAATCTGTTGACTGTCATCACGAATGTCGACAAGGGTCAAGACGACGACACATGGAGGCGACGTGTCGAAGTGTGGCGTGACCATCGTGCCATCGTGGGGGCAAGCGACGCAGGTGCGCACCTCGACATGATCGATAGCTATGCGTTCAGCACCACGTTGCTGGCGCGAGCCGTGCGCGAGCGTGCACTGATGCCAGTGGAAGAAGCGGTGTATCAACTCACTGATCGACCCGCTCGCCTGTACGGATTGAAAGGTCGTGGGCGCCTCGCAACCGGCTGGGCGGCTGACATCACGGTGTTCGACCCCACCACCATCGGACCAGGCCCTGCCGAGATGAGATTCGATCTGCCTGGCGGCGCTGGTCGCGTGTACGGCGAAGCAAACGGCATTGAACATGTGCTCATCAACGGTGTTCCCTCTGTGCGTGGCCGAGAGTTGCTCGCCGCACGCGCTGGCACGTTGTTGCGTTCAGGTCGTGACACCGACACTGTCACCGCAGCAGCGGCACAGGGCCGGTGATTCGTCTCGACGCTGCGACGGTGCTGCTTCAGTGGGCCGTCGGAGGATCTTTCTTCCTGTGGTTCACGACCCATCGACACCAAGTGAGTGCCGGTTATGGCTGGTTGTTGCGCATCACGTATGCGGTCATTGCGTTAGGTGGAGTGGCGGCTGCATTCGCAACCGACGTGCACGTTGCGCGAGAGGCGTGTGCGGTGGCGTTTGCGGTCATCTTGTTGGTCACGTTGCGACGAACGAATGTGAACCTCGACATCATCGCCCCGATCATCGGTGCAGTCGGAATGTTCATCGGCGCCGTTGCAGCAGCCGACGGCACAGGAGACATCGTCGTGTCGGTACTTCGAGTACTTGTCGGGGCAGCGTTTCTCGGTGCAGTGAGTGATGCGATGCTGCTCGGACATTGGTACCTGGTGCAGCCAGGTATGCCGCGAAAGACGCTGAACGAACTCGTCACGGTCGTCATCTGGTTGTTGCCGTTCGAAGTAGTCGTCATGTTGCTGCCAACGGGAATGTTCAGTGTCATCACCGGCGCTGTCGATGATGGTTGGAACGGCACGCTCGGGTGGTTCTGGGTCGCATGTGCAGTCACGACGTGCGTGCTCGGGTTCGTCACCCGGGCAGCGCTCAAAGAAAAGAGCTATTCCGCTGTGATGGCGGCCACCGGACTCATGTACCTCGCCATCCTCACTGCCTTCGGCACAGACTTGGTCGCGCGCGCCGTTCTCGCCTGATCGTCGTCAGAGAGGCGACGAAGGAGCGACGAGCGGCCACGGTTGCTCGCGCTCGATGATGTGGGCAAGCTCGAGAAGAACTTGCTCGCTGTGGTGACGTCCGATGATCTGCAACCCGATGGGTAGTCCGTCGACCTCACCAGAGGGAACCGAGATTGCCGGATTGCCGTAGAGGTTCGCCGGGAACGTCAACAATCCGTTGTTGCCAGCACCTGCCGTGATGCCACCGAAAGTGTCGGGGAGTGGGCCGTCGGCATCGAAGGCGACATCTGGGTTCGACGCAGTGATGATGAGATCGACGTCTTCAAAAATTTCTGCCATGCGATTGTTGAGAGCCACACGTCTTTCTTCGATCTTTGCGCGAGCATCGGCGGAATATTTTCCGTCGGTTGTTTCGACTCCGAAACGAATCTCAGGTGTCAGTTCATCAGCGCACGCAGGCCATGCATCGCCGAGTGCGGACGCAATCGAAATCATTCCGCTGATCGACCACGCTGCCCCCATGCGGGGTAGTGACGTGTTGATCGCATCGACACGGGAAAGTTGAGCCCACGCGACGAGTCGCTCTGCAGTTTCTTCCAGTGTCTTCCACATGTCCGGAGACACGATGGCTCCGCCCCAGTTGCGCACGATTGCGACGCGAAGTCCACGCACCGGAACTGTGCCGAGGGATGACTCCCAGCCGTCGACGCGCGGAAGGCTGAGAGGGTCACGTGAGTCGTGTCCGTTGCACACGTCGAACCATCGAGCAGTGTCACGCACGCTTCGGGTCAGCGCACCAACAGTGACCGTGAGATTGCCGAATGGTGAACCTGGTCCGCGGGGAATACGACCGTAGGTCGATTTCAGCCCGACCAGCCCGGTGAACCCTGCGGGAATACGAATGGACCCGCCGCCGTCACCGCCTGTTGCGAGTGTGAACAGACCACCAGCGACGCCAGCTGCGCTTCCACCAGACGACCCACCAGGTGTGCGTCCGATGCGCCATGGATTGTGTGTCGCGCCGTTCAACACGGTGCGCGTGACGTTGACTCCACCGAACTCACTCGCAGTGGTGAGCCCGAACCGAACCGCGCCGCCGGCGTCACAGGCCCGCGCGACGTTCGTCGACGTCGTGTGTGCAACCTGGTCCTTGAACACCATCGAGGCCCTGGTCGCGGGCCAACCGTGGACATCGTCGAGTTCTTTCACTGCAAGTGGCACTCCGCCGAATGGTCTGGCGACATCGGCAATTGCCGCATGCCGAAGGGCGTGGTCGTAGTCGATGAACGAAACCGCATTGAGCGAGCTCTTCTCGACTGCCGCGAGTGTCGCCTTCATCTCTTCCATCGGGGTGCGACGGCCAGCACGGAATTCCTCGACCAAAGAACATGCGTCACCAGCCCAAGGTGTGTCAGCCATGTAGCGAACCTATCCCAGGGCCGGTGCTCGGGTCAGAGGCGGGGAGTCGCTTCTGGGTAGGGTCGATTGTCGCATGGATGCTCGAACGTTTCTCGGTCTTGAAAGCACCCATAACGATCGCCGCTGGCACATGCCGGTTCATCAACGAAACACCACGAGCGGTGGCTTTCTCTTCGGTGGTTGCGCTCTCGGTGCCGCGATCTCGGCGATGGAAGGCACCACCAACCGACCATGCGTGTGGGCCACGGCGCAATACCTGAGCTACGCCCGACCAGGTGAAGTGCTCGACATCGACGTCATCATCGCGAACGAAGGCAATTCGATCACGCAGGCTCGGGTGGTTGGCCACGTGGGCGAGCGTGAAATTCTCACGGTCAACGCCGCGCTCGGTGAGCGCACGTTCGAGCACAACGGACAGTTCGTCGCCATGCCCTCGGTGCCCCATCCCGACACCTTGCCGCAACGTGAACATATGAACGTGTTGACGGGTTCTTTTCACGACTACCTCGAGGAGCGTTTTGCAAAAGGTCGCACACTCGACCAACTAGACGGCACGGCCAACGACGGTCGCACACAGATGTGGGCACGCATTCCTTCGGTGATCGACGCGGTCGATGCCGCCACACTCGCGATCCTCGGAGATTTCGTGCCGATGGGTGTGGGTCAGGCATTCGGCATTCGAGGTGGTGGCAACAGTCTCGACAACACGCTTCGTGTCGTGAGGTTGGTGCCCACCAACTGGATCTTGCTCGACATCCAGATACACGGAGTACAGAACGGTTTTGGTCATGGTGAAGTGCACATGTGGGCCGAGGATGGAACTCTGCTCGCTGTCGCTAGCCAAAGTTGCATCGCACGAATGTGGCGCGATGAAGCACTACGAACTGGAACGAAAAAGGAGACGACATGAACGCGTACGGAGCAGCAACGCATCACGGAATGCCGGTTCGCCCTGGCATGACAGTGCCGTTGCCCGGGCATCTACAC
>DAIOTI010000012.1:0-14573 GCA_036752105.1 Ilumatobacteraceae bacterium
CTCGCGCATCGCTTCGTCCCAGGCGAGCTTCACCTGGCCGAGAATCTCGTGCTCACCGAGCACCGCCGAATCAAGTCCTGCTGCGACGTTGAAGAGGTGGCGAACAGCGGCTTCATCGTGCTGGTAATAAAGAAACGGTTGGATGTCGTTGACATCGAGGTCTCCCAGATTGCAGAAGAAACTTCGGATGGCTCCATGCGCATCGTGGAAACGCTCGACGGTCGCATAGACCTCGGTGCGATTACATGTGGAGAGCAACACGACCTCACGAATGTCATCCATGTTCTGGATGATGCGCAACATCTTCGGGATATCTGCCGGTGCGATCGCGACTTTCTCAAGAAGTGACAACGGGCTTGTCCGATGATTGATACCAAAGACGACGAAACTCATGAGCGCGCCTACTTATGCCGTCTGTCCACCGGCGACATCGGGAACTGCACGTAGCCCCTTCGAACGCATCTGCTCGTAATAGCTGAGGATCTGCAATTCAAGAGCCAGATCGACCTTCCGAACACGTACGTGTCGTGGCACCGAGATGACGACTGGTGCGAAGTTGAGAATCGAGCCGATGCCAGCTTGCACCAAGTGATCCGCTGCTTCCTGCGCATGCGAGGCCGGTGTCGCAATGACGCCGATGCTCACAGACTTCGTCTGTGCGATGGTGGTGAGATCGTCGATGTGTCTGATGCGAACACCACCGATGACTGAGCCAACCTTCGACGGGTCCACATCCACGACACCAGCGACGTTGAAACCACGACCACCTAGGCCGCCATAGTTGGCAAGTGCCTGCCCGAGATTTCCTGCGCCGACGATGACCACTGGCCATGATTGATTGAGACCAAGCTCACGTTGAATCTGATACGTGAGATATTCGATGTCGTAACCGACTCCACGAGTTCCGTAACTGCCGAGATACGAAAGGTCTTTTCGAACCTTCGCAGCATTGACGCCAGCCAACTGCGCCAATTGGTCGCTCGAGACTTGCTGTGTCCCCTCAGCCGTCAGTTCAGTGAGGATGCGCAGATACATCGGCAAGCGCGCCACAGCGGCTTCTGGAATTCGACGACGGGGGTAGTCGCTCATGCGTCACACACGCTATTACTTCGTGCAACTTTTCACGAACTGAGCCCACCCACCTCTAATGTCATTGCCGTGACGTTGAACACGGCTCTGTCCGCAGCCTCAGCACTTGTCGCCCTGGCCTTCGGCCTCAGCACCGCCGATCGATGGGCCCGGCGACGCCGACGCCATGACATGGCCTGGACGGTGGCGATGGGGTTGTTCACGGTCGCGGCTCTGTCGCTCTGGTGGGCCGAGTCCCGCGGCTGGAGCACAGCGTCGTTTCGCATGTTCTTCGCCTTCGGTGCAGTGATCAACGTTCCGTGGCTCGCACTCGGAACCGTCTACTTGCTCGCCGGCACTCGCATCGGTGATGTCACCGCACGAGTGTTACTCGTCTTCAGCGGATTCGCTCTAGGTGTGGTGATGGTTGTTCCAATGTCTCCGGTCGATGGAGACGAACTTCCCAAAGGATCGGAAGTGTTCACTGCCCTGCCACGAATTCTCGCAGCAGTTGGCTCGGCACTTCCGGCGATGGTCATCTTCCTTGGTGCTGCATACAGCGCGGTGCAAGTTCTTCGTCGCCGATCGCCGTCAGTCACCACATCTGCCCGACGGGTCGTGTCCGCGCCAGGTCGACTTGCTCTCGGCAATGTGTTGATTGCGTGCGGATCAGTCATCTTGTCTGCAAGTGGCTCACTTGCTGGTCGACTTGGAGAAGACACTGCATTCGCCACGACATTGCTCGTCGGCATCTGCGTGTTGTTCGCCGGATTCTTGGTTGCAAGTGGCTCCACCATCGCTGCACGTCCGGCGAGCGCAGTTGTGCGTGACCTCATCGACGATGCATCACTTCAGCGAGTGGCGTAACACCTTCCCGCTGACATTCTTCGGAATTTGATCCACAAAGAGCACCTTGGTCGGGCACTTGTACCGCGCGAGTCGTGACCGACAGAAGTCGACGAGTGCATCTTCATCGAGATGTGCGCCGTCACGTGTGACAACGTAGGCACGAACTGTTTCGCCAGTGTGTGGATGCGGGGTACCGACCACGGCAACTTCATTCACATGTGGATGCTGAGCGATGACTGATTCGACCTCTGCAGGAAACACGTTGAAGCCCGACACGATGATCAGATCCTTCGCACGGTCGACGAGGAACAGTCGCCCGTCCTCATCGACCACACCGATGTCACCGGTTCGTAACCAACCATCTGAAGTAAGAGCTCGACTCGTGGCCTCAGCATCATTGAGATAACCAGCGAACACATTCAGGCCGCTCACCCACACCTCACCGGGGTCTCCCACCAACACATCGTCACCTTCTTCATCGACGAGACGCACATTGATGCCTGGTAGCGGCTTGCCGATGCTTCCAGGAATCCAGTCGTCGCCCACCGAGGTCGTGACGACAGGCGCAGCTTCGGTAAGGCCGTAGCCCTCGTACACCTTGAGGCCGAAACGGCGGTGCAAATGGTCGGCGATTGCTTCAGGCAACTTTGCGGCGCCAGACAAAGCCATGCGAACACCAGCGAATGCATCGGCAGGAAGTTCTGGCATCTGTGCAAAGGCAGCCCACATGCTTGGCGCACCCGGCACGACCGTGACACCTCTTTCGACAATGGTCTCCGCCGCAGTCGCAGGATCAAACCGTTGCACCAACACGACGGATGCACCCATCGACAGGGCACACCCGACGACGACATTGAGACCAAAGATGTGGAAGAGCGGCAAAACGCCGTAGAACACGTCCGACTTGGTGATGGACTCCACCTCATCCACTTGTTCGATGTTCGTCGCCAGATTGCAGTGTGTCAGCACGGCGGCTTTGGGTGACCCTGCGGTTCCGCTGGTGAACATGTACACCGCTGGCGTGTCGGGTCGAACATCGACGACATCGACAGGAGCAGTGCTGAGCATCACATCGATGCTTCTTCCGTCACTGATGGAACTTCCATCGGTGGTGACCACCAGCTTCAGCGACGGAATCTTTGCCGTGTCGATTCCACCCCATGCCGACTCTGCTGCCGGCTCGACAATCACCACTTTCGGATCGACCACAGCCAGTTCACTCTCGAGCTCGGGCGTGGGTGACGTCGGATTCAACGGAACGGCGATTGCACCGAGACCGATGGTGGCGAGATATGACACGACGAAGTACCGACTGTTGCCACACAACAACACGACTCTGTCTCCGAGCGTCACACCTTCAGCGCGTAGAGCACCCCGCATGGCAGCAACTTGCTCACGCAACACTCCGTAGGTTGTCGATCGTCCTCGTGAGATCAACGCGACGGCATCATCGGGGTGACCATCAATGAGGCTGGCGAGATTCACCGTGCAATCCGCCCGTTCACCTAACGGAACATCAACAAGTTGACGATGCCTGCGACGAGAATGACTCCGATCAGCAGTGCAACGGTCAATGTGGTTGCCGGTCGCATGAGGGCAAGGTTACTTGTGCAGGTGACTACCTGCGAATGCCCACTTTTGTCGTCTGCGACGGGTCCGGCTCGTCGCCGTATGGGAAAAGCCGCACTTCATCCGTGACTCCGAGTCGGAGGGACTGAGCAGCAGACGAACGGTCCATCGACAAAGCCAACATGCCATAGGAATCGATCACCAGACCGAGCGCTCCGGTTTGGATATCTGCGTACGTCCGCACGATTGAAGCTCGACGTACCTCGTCGCCGAGCACCACACGCAGTGCTGATGGCATATGTGCGACATCGTCTGCACCGACATTCAGTTGACAATTACCGAAGGTGTCGACCCAAGTGACTTCACACTTCACGCCGGCGCCGAAGGACTCATCGTTCACTTCACTCGGCAAGGGAACCAGGCCCGGCATCAGCGAGTCGACATCAAGTTGTGCGCCGACATCTTCGATATGACCACCATTGACGAGAAAAGCTGCAACTGGCGCGAAGATGTCGCGTCCGGCAAACGTCGCCCCGGGTGCTTCGAGGTGAAGTGACGTGTTGGAGAGCTCGAACGCTCGCTCTGCACCTCCGGCCATGGCAACTGCAGGTGCAAGAAGTCCGTTGTCAGGACCGATCAAAATGCCGTCACCACCGGCAACCTCGACCGCAATTGCCCTGCGAGAAGTACCGACACCGGGATCGACGACAGCGATGATGATTCCTTTCGGAACGTACTGAATTGCACGTGCGAGCATCAATGAACCACCTCGAACATCGAATGGTGCAACACCGTGTGAGATGTCAGTGACACGTGCATGTGGTGCAGCGTCGATGATCACCGACTTCAACACTCCGACGAATTCATCGTTCGTGCCATAGTCAGTGAGGAGTGCAACGTGTGTGTGATTCATTGTGCGCAATTCATGAGGAGTTTTCGCGAGGTTAACTTGTGCCCAGAAACGACTGGGGCCGGTGCCAACCCCCCGATGGCACCGGCCCGTCGGCGCGGCCCCGAAGGGCGCGACTCCCGTTCAAGCGAACCTGAACGGTGACCTAGTGACCCGTACTCTATGCACAAAGGCCCGACTATGAAAAGCGTCACGGCACACTTCCGCAGGAAATTTCTGAATGATTTGTCAATGTCAGAAATGGATCGCCCCGACAGTGAAGAGAAGGCTTCGGGTGTCTCTTTTCGCACTAAATCGCAGTTCCGTTTGTGAAAGTACTTCGGGATTGTGCGCACGTTCACGTGCCGCGTGCTTGGCCTTACTGACCCATTTCCCGGTTGCGTTCGGCAGCGCGACGCACAACCGCCCGCACCGTGTCTCGAAAGCCGTTGTTTTCAAATACTTGTAGCCCGGCAAAAGTCACCCCGTTGGGTGATGTCACCTTGTCCTTCAGGCTCGCCGCAGTGTCTTCCGACGAAGCCAGCAGTTCCCCTGAGCCCTTGAACAACTGCCGAACAAGTGGCTCAGCAACTTCACGTGGCAGACCCTCCTCGATAGCTGCGTCGAGCAGCGCCTCTGCGAAGAGAAAGAGGTATCCGGGTCCAGAACCGGCAACAGCAGTCGCCACGTCCATCAAGTCTTCGGAAATCTGCATCACCAGGCCCACCGCGCTGAGAGTCTGCATTGCCCACTCCACATCAGCCGCTCGCGTTCCATCAGCGGCACAGAGTGAAGTTGCCCCCTGCCCCACTAGTGCTGGAGTGTTCGGCATCGCACGGATGACTGCGACATTCGGACCCGCAGCTTCCTGCAACTGTCGAACAGTGACTCCGGCTGCAATCGACACGATGCGCTTTGCACCCAGGGCAGCGAGTTCTGCACACACGGCCGTCGCCACTTGGGGCTTGACCGCGATCACAGCTCCCTCGCACGCCACGATGGTCGCACTTGTTCGCACGCCTAATCGAGTGGCGAGAGACTGACGCTTGTCAGCATCTACTTCGACCACCACGATGTCATCGGGTTCGAGACCACCGGCGATAAGGCCTTCGAGCAACGCACTTCCCATGTTGCCGCCTCCGACTATGGACAGGAGTGCGCGTTGCTCGGTCATGACTTCAGGCTAACGCTGCGCGCGACGAGCGTTAGTGGCCATTTGATCGATGCTCGTCTGTCTAGTTGCGCTTCGACAAGGAGTTGCGCTTGACCAGAACCATGGTGCGACACATGGGCTAGCTGAATTTGCTGGCAAATCCGATGCGGATGATGGAAGGAAAGACCTGCTCGACCACTTGGAACAACGTGCCGATGGCACGGTCGAGCTCACTCTCACACAAGATGCCCAACGGCAACTCACCGCGTAAGAAGATGGCGTCTTCCACACCGATGGAGAAATGGGCGCCAACAAGCTTCTCATTTCGCCGCAATAGGTTTTCGTACAGCACTTCTGCATTCTCTTCAGGGGCAGGCATGACGTAGGTCTCGTATTTCAACGTGCGCTGCCCGAGCAACAACCAGACTGTGGTGAATTCCTTTGATTCGCCTCGCATGCGCACGAACCATCTGCGCTCGTCACCGTCAAGCCGATCGATTGCCGCGATGTTCGAATGATTGTGTGAATATGCGGCAAGCCATTCGTCGATGCGACGCGCAAGGACTCCCAACTCAGGATCGTTGAACAGCTCGCTCACGTTCCACCTACGAGCACATCACTCGGTCACGTGCTGCCAAGTCGGCATAGACGCGACGCAATCTGGCAGCCGCAAAGTTCCACGTGTACCGCCGTGCGCGCTCGGCAGCATTGATGCCGAGAGTCCGAGCCAAGATGGGTTGGTTGACGAGTTCGGTGACATGCCGGGCAAACACGTCGGGATCCCGGTCAGCGACGAGATATCCGGTTCGACCATGTTCGACGATGGTCAGCAAGCCACCGACAGCATTCGCAACGACTGGCGTTCCACAAGCTGCGGCTTCCAATGCGACAAGTCCGAAGCTTTCACTCCGGCTCGGGACCAGAACCACGTCTGCAGCGCGGTAATACGTGCTGAGAATGTGGTGGGGTTGTGGCTCGATGAACTGCACTCGATCTGCGACTCCCAACTCGTGAGTGAGTTCAAGCATGCGATGCAATTCGGCCTCGCCCTCAGTGCCGCTCGCACCACCGACGACCAATAAGCGCGCGTCTGGTCGAGGCACCATCGAAAGAGCGCGAATGGCGACATCGAGACCCTTCAACGGTTGGATGCGTCCGACGAACAACAGAACAGGTTCATCACCTAACTGCAGTGCGTGTCTGGCGCCACGCTTGTCACCAGGAGCGAAAAAAGCGTGTTCGACACCTGGTGCGACAATCTCGAGCGTTCCGGGTGGAGTGCCATACAAATCGATGAACTGTCGTTCTTCCTCCGAACAACTGACACAGATTGCGTCGGCGCATCCGATGATGCTCGTCTCGGCTTGCTCACGAAGTTGCGACTCGGGGTCACCACCTTGTGCTTTCACTCGAGCGAACGTGTGAAAGGTGGTGACGAGAGGAACGTTCAACTCATGTTTCAAACTGTGTCCGGCAAGTCCGGAGAGCCAATAGTTCGCATGCACGACGTCTGTTCCACCGTTGGCGAGCACGTGTTGCGCCACCTTGTCGGTGAATTCAGGAACTATCGACACCAAGTCGTCTTTGGGCATGTCGGGGTCGCCAGCGGGGACGTGCACGATGCGATGATTCGGCTCGACTTCCACCACCGGTGGAAGGTCTGACCGCCAAGCCCGTGTGTAGGTGGTGCAATCGATACCTGCGTGTGCAAGACCGGCGACAAGTTCGCGCACGTACACATTCATGCCGCCACCATCGCCGACACCAGGTTGAGCGAGCGGAGATGTGTGAAGAGAGAGAACGGCTACGCGTTGCACAGGAAGGTCAACCTACCCATGAGGCAGAACATTCCCGTCTAGTGCGAAGGGGGTGGCTCCACAGGGCCGACATATGACCGATACACACTGAGAAGTGTCTGTTTTTGCTCTGCGGTCAGATGTGGGTCAGCTGCGATTGCAAGCGGAACGCTGGGAGACGACTCATGGGCCTCTGGGTCGAGGATGCCGGCACGTACGTACAGACTCTCGGAAGATATCTCGAGCGCACGCGCGATTTGTTGAAGGATGCTCGCAGACGGTCGACGAATTCCACGTTCAATCTGAGACAGATATGGATTCGACACTCCGGCTGCTTTCGCCAGATCGCGAATACTTTGTTGTGCTGCTTCGCGCTGTTGTTTGATGAAGTCACCTACGTCACGAAGACGATCGGACGGAGACCGATCAGATGATCTGTCATGAGACGACGAATGTTCTTCGGTCATCTGTTCTCAAGCACTGCGCCGGCGCCGCCCTCTTTCAGGCGTCTGACAAGCTCCGCAGTGAGCGCATCGATCTGCTCGAACAAATCATGACGGTCGCGGGAACACGACTGCTCGAATAGCGAAAGTGCACTGTCAAGCGCCGACAAGGAGGAGTCTGACAATGAATCCAAGTCTTCAAAGTTGAACTCAGCACAGAGTTCATCGAGTTGCGCTGCAAGTGGATCATCTGTCGGCACGATCGTCTCACGGGGTGGCCGAGCGCTCCCACCACCGTGCTGCTGCCCGAACACGTCAGCCAGTCGTGCAGCAAGGTCGCGCGAATCTGCAGGTGCACCGTTCACACGACGACGTTGTTCGTCACGTACCAGATCTATTCGCCCCTGAGCGAGGCGCCTCACGAATGACACGACGTCTTCCTGACGCTGCAACTCACCGCGCCGTGCTCGAATATCTGCGAGTGAAAGCGAGGAAAAATCGGTCATTGACTTCCACCTGACACAGGGGGAAGCACTGCAACTTCATCTTCTTCAGACACTCTCGTGGACAGGGCGGCTTCCTCGCCATTCAGCCACACCTTGCACGTGGTCAGCACGACGCTGAAATGAGTGCCGTATTTCGCCACCGCTGCTTCGAGCACATCACTGATTGTGTCACCAGCAAGAGTGTCTGAAGCGGTTCCTGCGGCCTCACGTGCTGCGGCGAACAATCGCACCCGCGCCATAAGTCGAGCGTACTCGTGGCGATACCCTTGAGTTCGTGCCTTCTGCATCCACCTCGACGAACTTTCTCGTCATCAGACATGGAGAAAGCGAGTGGAATGCACAGCGACGTTGGCAAGGCCAGGCCGACCCGCCGCTCACGGATCTGGGTCGCACTCAGGCTCATGCCGCGGTCGAGAAACTCGGCTCTTTCGACGTTCTCGCAAGCAGCGACCTCCAACGGGCACGCACGACGGCCGAAATCATCGGCCATCGCCTCGGGATCGAACTTCTTCCAGCGGACCCACGACTTCGTGAGACTGACGTGGGCGAATGGCAGGGTCTGACCGTGGAAGAGATCGAAGCGGCGTACCCAGGATTTCTCGAGCGGCACGAGCGTCCCCCGAACTTCGAATCCAACGAGTCGGTCATTCACCGCTTCACAGCCGCGCTCGCCGACTTGTCTGAGATCTGTCCGGGTGGACAAGTGCTCGTCGTCGCACACGCCGGACTCCTGCGGGTCATGAGGCGTGCATCAGGTGCGAGCGACCCCCGCATTCCCAACTTGGGTGGGTGCACATTTACCTTTCATCGTCGACCTCATGGCTCCGATCTCGTTCCCGGCGACATCATCGAACTCGTCGATCATGGCGCGATAAGCGAAGCTCTCTAGAAGACGCGGCCACGGAAATCATGTTTGGTCGCAGGCTCGACGACACGTACGCACCAGAAGTTCGTGAGCACCTAACCACATTGACGGTCGCACGTCTGGTGTCAAATGCGTGTTATCGCTTTGCCCCTCCTTTCGTGGCGACCATTGCGCGTGGTTTCGATGTGACAGTCAGTCAACTCGGAATCGCCTTGATGGTCGGTGAGTTGGCTGGACTACTCGCACCATTTGTCGGAAGAGTCATCGATCGAAACAGGCGTCGAAATTCGATGCTCGTCGGAATGGCGGCGATTGTTGCAAGCGTCGTTCTTGCATCCGTGTCGAACAGCATCGCGCTGTTCACCGTTTCCGTGTTCGCTCTCAGCGTGTCGAAGGTCATCTTTGATTCATCAATGGTCGTGTGGATCAATGATCATGTTCCGTACGAACGCCGTGGCCGCGTCATCGGAATCATCGAGACGTCTTGGGCACTCGGACTGCTCATCGGTGTACTTGCCATGGGGCTCGTCACCGAACTCATCAATTGGCGTGCCGGATACCTCGTAGGCGCAGTTGCGATGTTCTTGTCTCTTGCAGTCGTCGCGCAGAAATTGCCGGCCGAACCTCCACGTCTCTCCGAAGATTCGGGCGTCAAAGGATCTCTTCGTGGCTCACCACTTCTGATCGTCGGCACGATGTTCTGCCTCATGGCCGCGAGCCAGTCCTTGGGAATCACATTCGGTGCATGGCTCGAAGATGATCATGGTGCAAATGCCGCCGTCATTTCTGGTGTCGTCTTTTTCCTTGGCGCACTCGAACTAGTTGCCAGCATCACCAGCGCTCGACGCACCGATACGTGGGGCAAAGAACGGAGCGTTATGTACGGCACGGCCATCATGGTTCCGAGCGGACTATTGATGGTGGTCGGTGCGAGAGAAGTGCTGCTCGGCCTTCTGCTGTTCATCGTGTTCATCGGAGCATTCGAATTCGCAGTGGTGAGCGCACTGCCCATCGCTGCGAACCTCATTCCCGGAAGCACAGGCGTCGGACTCGGAGCGGCAGTCGGGGCCGGAACCTTTGGTCGCGCGGTCATGTCTGCCATTGCGACGGCCCTGTATGACTCACACGGTTTTGCTGCGCCAGGACTAGTCGGGGCCTCGTTGGCCCTGTCAGCCGGGCTCTTGACATTTGCTTATTCGCGAACGCAACGAGTCACGATGAAGGATGCGAATAGCGATTGGTGATCGGCATACGACGGTCTTTACCGAAGGCCTTTGTCGACACACGAACCCCTGGCGCGCATTGCCTTCGCTTGTACTCGTTCAGATCGATGAGTCGCGCGATTCTTCGCACCACTGACTCATCAAATCCGCGAGCGACGATCTCGGACACCGTGAGATCACCATCCACATACAAACGTACGATGGGGTCGAGCATCTCGTACGGAGGAAGGCTCTGATCGTCGCGTTGATCAGGCCGCAACTCAGCTGACGGTGGTTTCACCAGCACAGCCTCTGGAATGAGTTCTCGACCCGCTCTTTCGTTTATGCGCCGACACAACGCGTACACCTCGGTCTTCAAGACGTCCTTGATGACGGCATAGCCACCCACAGAGTCGCCGTAGATCGTGAAATATCCGACAGCCATCTCGCTCTTGTTCCCTGTCGTCAACACCATCCAGTTGAACTTGTTCGAAAGGGCCATCAGCGTCGTGCCGCGACAGCGACTCTGCAAATTCTCCTCGGTGAGGTCGGGTTCACGATCAGAGAAAGACGGTGCGAGCATCGACAGATACGAAGTGAACGCCTCTTCGATCGGTACTACTCGGTGATCAATGCCCAGATTCTTTGCCAATGACTCTGCATCGTCGATTGATCCTTGGCTGCTGTAGCGCGACGGCATCGCTACTCCGTGCACGTGCTCAGCGCCGAGTGCATCGACGGCGATGCACGCGACGAGAGTCGAGTCGATGCCGCCAGACAGTCCGATGAGCACGTCGGTGAAACCGTTCTTGCGCACATAGTCGCGGGTGCCGAGAACGAGCGCGTGATACATGCGGTCAATGTCATCGCTGGCTTCTGTCGACGCTGCCGGGAGTTGACTACGTCCGTCTATATCGAGATCGACCACCAAAAAATCTTCTTCGAATGACTTGCCGCGCATGACGACTCTGCCTGACGAGTCAATGACGAGGCTCGCCCCGTCGAACACCAACTCATCTTGCCCACCCACCTGGTTGACATAGACGATTGCACACGAGTTGGCGCGCGCGCGTTCGATCAGCATCGCCTCACGTTCGCCATGTTTGCCGGAGTGGAACGGCGAACCGTTGAGACTCAGAACGATCTGGGCACCCGCAGCGACTTGTCTGTTCACTGGTCCATCAGCTGCCCAGATGTCCTCGCAGATCGACATCGCACACACAGATTCACCGAGATGGAAAACTCCGTGGTCGCCCGTATCGGGCCCCGGCGTGAAGTATCGCTCTTCATCAAACACGGCATAGTTAGGCAGCAGTCGCTTGCGATAGACCGACTCGATGCCACCATTCACGCACAGCGCAGCTGCGTTATAGATATGGTCACCGTCAGAGTCGACAAACCCGATGATTGCTCGGCAGTCACGGGTCTTTTCTGCGAAGCGACGCACAGCCTGCACGTTGTCTTCGACGAATCGACGCTTCAACACGAGATCTTCCGGCGGATAGCCGACCAACATCAACTCAGGGAACACCACGACGTCGCAGCCTTCGCCTTCGGCACGGGCATAAACATCCTCTGCCAGAGCAGCGTTACCAGGGATGTCACCCACGGTCGGGTTCACCTGGGCCAGTGCAACACGCACGCCACTCGACTTACCAACCGTCACAAGGGGTGAGGCTACCCACGCACCACCTCACGCAAATCTGGGCGCTAGACCCCGGAATTCGGCCGTCGTCGGCTGGCACGCACCATTTCTCGGCTCATTTCACACTGCTGTAACAGTCGGGTTACAGACAAGCAAAGGCTTCTTGGCAGGCTGTAGCGACTCAATCACACGGACGACGCTCACTCGATGGGTAGGTCCCAAAGACAAAGGACAGCACTGTGCCCATTCAGGCCGAATACATCTGGATAGACGGAACAAAGCCCACCCCCCTCCTTCGTTCCAAGACAAAGGTCCTGCCGGATTACGCCGGCGCGATCTCTGACATGCCGATCGACGAGTGGGGTTTCGACGGATCGTCCACCGAACAAGCAACCGGAGAGTCGTCTGACTGCATCTTGAAGCCAGTGTTCCACTGCCCCGATCCCATTCGTGGTGGCAAGAACGTCATCGTGATGTGTGAAGTGTTGCTCGCCGCCACAGGTGAACCACACCCCACCAACACGCGCGCAGCATGTGAAGCAGCTGCGAAGAAGTACGCAGATGCAGAAATGATCTACGGCATCGAGCAGGAATACACCATGCTGCGTCTCGACGGAACCCCACTCGGATTTCCCGAGGGTGGTTACCCAGCACCGCAGGGTCCGTACTACTGCGGCGTCGGTGCAGGTCGCGTGGTCGGTCGTGAGATCGTCGAGCGTCACACGCAAGCGTGCATCGATGCAGGCCTGCGCATCTCAGGAACAAACGCTGAAGTGATGCCCGGTCAGTGGGAATTCCAAATCGGACCACTCAGTGCCACAGCGGTTAGCGACCACCTCATGGTCGGTCGTTGGCTGCTCCATCGCATCGCAGAGGACTACGACGTGGTCATCTCGTTCGATGCCAAGCCTGAGAAAGGTGACTGGAACGGAGCTGGTGCACACACCAACTTCTCGACCCGCGCCATGCGTGACAACTACGAAGCGATTATCGCTGCGTGCGAGAAGCTCGGTACGCGCGTCATGGAACATGTCGAGAACTACGGACACGACATCCAGAGCCGTCTCACCGGAAAGCACGAGACTGCGCCGTGGAACAAGTACAGCTACGGAGTGTCGAACCGCGGTGCATCAGTGCGCATTCCGTGGCAGGTCGCACGCGACAAGCGTGGTTACGCCGAAGACCGTCGTCCGAACGCCAACTGCGATCCTTACTTGGTCACGCGGTTGATCCTCGAGACCGTCCTCGGTTAAGGAGCTGCGGTTCCACGCCGCGAACTAACGACATCTGCGGGGGCCTTCGGGCCCCCGCAAGCATTTACGGACCGAGCAACGAATCGGTGCGGAGATTGACAAGACACACGGCAGACTGACGAGGTGAGCGAGATGCTCGATCAACAACGTGACTACGTATTGCGGACGGTAGAGGAACGCGGCGTGCGGCTGGTGCGCCTGTGGTTCACCGACGTGCTCGGCACCCTCAAGAGCTTTGCCATCAGTCCGGCAGAGCTCGAAAATGCTCTGAACGACGGCATGACGTTCGATGGTTCATCTATCAACGGATACAGCCGCGTTCAAGAAAGCGACGTGCTCGCCATTCCCGACCCGAACACATTCGAGGTCATGCCATGGGTCGACCAGAAGAGTGCAGAAGCACGTGTGTTCTGCGACATCCACAAACTCGATGGCGCACCATTCGAAGGTGACCCACGTCAGATTCTGCGACGCAATCTCGATGCAGCACGTGCACAGGGTTTCGAATTTCTGCTCGCGCCCGACATGGAGTACTTCTACTTCGCACCGCCACAACCTGGCGTTGCGCCCCAGCCTCTTGACGAGGGTGGCTTCTTCGATCTCACCAGCTCCGATGTCGCGTCATCGCTTCGCAAAGAAACCATCCGCACACTCGAGACGATGGGCATCCCCGTGGAGTACTCATTCCACGAAGATGCGCCGAGCCAGCAAGAAATCGATCTTCGCCACACCGATGCACTCACCATGGCCGACAGTGTCATGACCTTCCGTGTCGTGGTGAAAGAAATCGCTGCATCACACGGTGTGCATGCGACCTTCATGCCCAAACCTTTGGAAGGCGTGCAGGGATCTGGCATGCACCTGCACATGTCTCTCTTCAAGGGTGACTCGAATGCTTTTTACGACGAGAACGATCCCTACAACTTGTCGCCAGTAGCGAAACAGTTCATGGCTGGCCTCATACGACATGCAGCCGAGATCACCGCGATCACGAATCAGACGGTCAACAGCTACAAACGACTCGTACCTGGGTTCGAAGCACCAGTGCACATCACGTGGGCACGCAACAACGTGAGCGGGCTCATCCGAGTACCCATTCCGAAGCGTGGCAATCCGAATGCGACTCGCATCGAGTACCGCTCACCAGACCCGGCGACAAATCCGTACCTCGCGTTCTCGGTGATACTCGCTGCCGGCTTGAAGGGCATCCGCGAGGGCTATGAACTTCCCACCGAAGCTGACGCGAACTTGTTCGAGATGGGCGACGACGTCGTCGAGAAGCTCGGCATCCAACAACTGCCTCAGTCGTTGGCCGACGCTTTGAAGGTCATGGAG
>DAIOTI010000013.1:0-13872 GCA_036752105.1 Ilumatobacteraceae bacterium
ACGCCTTCTGGGAATGCCTCGAAGAAGGGTTCGGGTTTGAACCCGAGTGCGAGTGCGGCTTCAGTGACACCCGCGGACCCGAGCGACGCAAGCACGTGTTCGAGAAGTCTCACGTTTGCCACCGGCAACAGTGGCTTTGGAATGTCGAGCGTGAGCGGACGCAGACGAGTGCCGAAGCCCCCGACGAGTACGACCGCGCGCATCAGCCGCCGGTCGTGTCGGTGGCGACAGTGGTCGCCGCGCCTGCGACGGTTGTCGTCGTTGCGCCGGCAACCGTCGTCGTAGTGACGCCACCAGAGTCGGCGGCGCCCAGCTCTGGCAAGTTGCTCGCCGACTCGGGCATCGGAACATCAACGCCAGGTGCCACATACGCGATGGTGACAGCCATGCCGTCTTTCTTCACTCGGATGTCCTCGAAACCTGTGATGAACGTCTGCGACTTCGATGCATCGTCGTACTGATCCCAGACGATGACTTTCACTTGTGCGTCGACTTCTTTTCCGTCTTTGTTCTTGCACTTGTCGGTGCCGACCTTGTAGTCGACGCCGGCGTTCTGATCTTCAGGGAAATCGATGCCGTCGCTCGTGACCTTCAGTTGGTACGTGTCGAAGAACACGCCCATCTTCGCGCGACGACCAGTTGCAAGCGCCTGTGGGTGCCAGTGAATGACACCGTCGTCGTGACTGTGTACGCCGTACTTGATGTAGTTCGGATCGGGCGGCGATTCGAGATTGCCCACCAAGTTCGGCAGGAAGGCGTCGCACTTGTAGATGCCGTACGACACATGCCAGTGATCGTTGGTGGTGGGCGGCGTGTCGGTGTCGGGTGCTTCGGTACGCGCATACGCGATGAGACCGATGCCTACTGCGATCACGATGGCCATGACCGTGGGGAACAAGGTCCCGCCTTGGAAACGAACCTTCTTGCCCTTGCCCTTGCGAGCGAGACGAGCAACTTTTTGTGCTGACGAACCGTTTGCCACGAAAAAGAGAGGCTACCGGCTACTTCCCCACTGAACTGATCAGTTCGACATAAGCACGACCGACCGCATGCGGTGACACATGTGTTTCGACCCACTTTCGCCCCGCAGCACCCATGACCTCACGCCCCAGCTGATCATTGAGCAAGGTGCGTAGACCCGCTCTGAATTGCTCGCTGTCGTCTGGTGAGACGCTGAGGCCCGCTCCGCTCGCCGAAAGAATGCGAGTGACCTCGGTGTCGGCATCGATCGCAGCCAGCACGGGTCGCCCTGCGGCCAAGATGCTGTAGGTCTTGGATGGCACACTCACAGAACCGAGCCCACGCCGCAATGGCACCACATGAATATCGCCGGTCGCTAGCACTTCCGACAGCCGTTCCTTCGGCTGGTACTCACCGAAGCGCACATTCGCCAGACCTGTCGCTGCATCTTGCAATGAAGCGCGTGCACTTCCGTCACCGTTCACCACGAACATGACGTCAGGAAAGTGGCGTGCAGCATCGATCAACAACTCGAGTGACTGCGAGTACCCGACATTGCCGGAGTACAACACCACTGTCTCGCCACCGATCGACAAGTCTCTTCGATAATTCGTCATTCGATCACTAGGTGTGATCTCCTCAGAGTCGACGAAGTTTGGAATGACATAAACTCGATCTTCATACGACGTCGACAACTTCGCGACGATGTTGCGTCGTAGATCTTCACTCAGCACCACGACAGCTGCGGAACGTCGGTAACTGAGACGTTCCAACCACGAAGCAGCGGCAATGACACTTCTGTTCGTGATGGCCCCGGTCTGAATTGCAGCGTCGGGAAACACATCTTGGATATTGAACACCAGCGGCGCCCTACGAATGACGCCAGCACACCATGCGGTGAGGCCCAAGGTCAGTGGTGGCGACATTGCGACAATCGCTGACACGCGTCGACGCCACCCACCGACGAAGACTGCACATACGCCAGCGAGCACACTGAAAGCCACGAAGGCAATCGCACGCGCAACCAGATTTCGCTTGTCTTTCGACGGGAACGGATGCACTCGGGTGATCGAACCCCAAGGGGTGCGCTCTCGTCTGACTGGTCGTCCGGTCCAGCCTTCTTCGACCGCGTGATGGCGGTACCACGGCAGTGCAGTGACGACGTGCACTTCGACGCCGAGAGCCACCATCTCTTGCACGATTCGCGTCATCACATCGCCGGTCGGCGCTGTGTCTGGCGCGAAGTGCGGACACAAGACGACCACTTTCTTGTCCGAGCGAGATTCGGCAGAGGAATTCATCGTGATCGCTTTCTTCGTCGCGACATGCCGCGGTCGACGTGTGCAAGCACCTTGTCATAACAGGCGATCAGTTCACCGGCCGACAACGCCGTCGTGAACTGTGCTGCACGTGCACGACCTGCGGTGACAATGTCGTCGCGATGCGTAGCCACTCGCGTGAGCGCACTGCTCCACTCCCCGGCGTTCAATGGCATTACCACTGCGGCATCACCAGCGACTTCCGGAAGGCTGGCGCGATCGCTACACACCACGGGTACGCCGAGCAGCATTGCTTCGATGACCGGTGCTCCGAAACCTTCGTATTCGCTCGGAAAGACCATTGCCTCTGACAACTTGACGAGCCCGTTGCGATCTGCAGCCGACACTCGGCCAAGAAACTTCACTCGGTCAACAACTCCGAGGGTTTCCGCCATTGCTCTCACAGACTCCTCGGCGCGACCTTCGCCCCCAGTGCACACCAACACCAACTCCGGATCGGCGAAATCTCCCTCTCCCGCGAGCAGCTCGAGGAGAAAACGATGGTTCTTGTGCGGGTGAGTAATGGCAGGAAATGCGACGACACGGCGGGCACCGAGATCAAAACGTGAGCGAAGGTCGGCCTCTGGCGATGCTTCCGACACAAAACGTGGTTCGAGGCCGTGACGCACCACGGAAATCTTCTGCTCTGACACTGTGAAATGTTCCGTCAGAGTTGACGCGACGAATTGTGACGGAACGGCGATGTGGTCTGCACGCCGAAGTGAGGAAGGGACGATGCGTTTGAGGTACGCAAGCTTTCGTGGCGACACATATTCGGGATAGTCCGTCCATTGCACGTCATGAATGGTGAGCACTGACGGAACAGTCTCCGTGCGAGGCAACGAACCCCCACCGTGATGCATGAGACTCATGTGTCGCGACACCACCGGAAGCCATGTGTGTTCGAGCGCAATACGCACTTCGCGTTTGGCACAAGTAGATGGAGCCTCGACCACGCGGTGATGATCACTGAGCCACGGGTGTCGCTCGGAAAAGCCTCGAGGTGCGAACACGGTGACGTCGTAGTCGTGGTCGGATTCTGCCAGTCCCATGAGCTGTCGCAACAGGTAATCCTCGCTGCCGCCGACACCAGGCACGCTCCACAGCAGATTCATTCCCACGAGGGTCTTTGCTCTCATGATGTGCAGCCCACTTCGCTCACCGGCTTGTTCCACAAACCGTGCGATATTCATGAAGGGTTCGCTGTGCGGTGTTGGCCCATGTCATCGAGGCAGCCCGAATGCGACCAGCGTGCGACAATTCCTCTCGACGTGAGCGAGCACGCACAATTGCTCCGGCAATTGATGACACATCTGTCGGATCGCACAGCTCTGCCGCACCACCGGCGACTTCTTCTGTTGATGTACCTGCCGAAGTCACGACAGGGGTTCCCTGTGCCATGGCCTCGAGTATCGGCAGCCCGAAGCCTTCGAGAATTGACGGGTAACACAACACATCGGCCGCTGCATACAGAGCAGCCAAGTCTTCCGAGGGCACGAATCCGACGAAACGAACATCGACTCCGGGCGTCGGTTGCACCGACTCGCCCCAACCTTGTGCACCGACGATCACGAGCGGAATCTCGAGACGCGCCTCCGCACACGCTGCGAGCAGACGCGGCAAATTCTTACGTGGCTCGAGAGTGCCGACGAACAGAGCGAAATTGCCTGGCAAGGAATACGCCTGGCGTACACGTGCGACGTCAGCGTCAATGGCAGGCGCGGAACGCACTCCGAGAGGCACATGTCGAAGTCGAGTTCTATCGATGCCGTACGTCGCACAGTCCTCGATGGTCGCTTGCGACGAACACAACACCAGTGCTGCTTCGTCGCGAATGATGTCGAGGCCGCGGCGAAAGATGCGATTACCCCTCGCAGTGAAGAACTCAGGATGAGAGAGAAATGCGACGTCGTGCAAGGTCACCACATGCGGCAATGTGGTCGCTGCAGGAATGACCGTCGTGGAATGCACGACATCGACATCGTCGACGACAGATTCGACCTTCGGCCAACGAAGTCGGGTCCACGCTTCATAGAGATACGGACCAGACAACGGCAACGCTCGCACCGTCATCGGGGGTCGCACATCTGGCGCAGGCGCATGTCGATGACGTCCCGCCACGCCGACAACGTCAATGTCGTGGCTTGATCCGAGTCCCACCAGCTCGCGAGCGACTTCGAGCGCCGCCACAGCGGTTCCTCCTGGCACCCGATGCCAGCACTGCTCGACGGTGTAGGCAACGCGCACGCCTTCATTCTGACCGGTGGGGTCCTACGATGGCATCCATGTCGGCATTCTGGTCAGGACGCAGCGTCGTGGTCACCGGAGGCCACGGGTTTCTCGGCTCTGTGGTGCTTCGGCGATTGCGTGCCGAAGGCGCTGAAGTGCACGCGCCGACTCATGACGAATGTGACCTCGTCGTGCCCGGCGCAGCCGAAGCCATGTTGCGCACACTTTCCCCCACTCACGTCATTCACCTCGCAGCTCGAGTAGGTGGCATCGGGTACAACCAAGCCGACCCTGCACGCCTGTACCTCGACAATTTGATGATGGGCACCAACGTCATCGAGGCGGCACGCGCAGTGGGCGTCGAAAAGACGGTGTTGCTCGGCACGGTCTGTAGCTATCCGAAGTTCACACCGGTGCCGTTCAAAGAGACGTCGTTCTGGGACGGCTATCCCGAAGAGACGAACGCACCATACGGAATTGCGAAGAAGGCGCACCTTGTCCATGCCCAGGTGAATGCGTCACAGTACGGCCAGCGTTTCGCGTACCTGATTCCAACCAATCTCTACGGACCTGGCGACAAGTTCCACCCGGCCGTGTCGCACGTCATTCCCGCTCTCATCAAAAAGTGCGTCGAAGCCAAGGAGTCCGCAGCAGACAAAGTCGACGTGTGGGGTACTGGTTCTGCGAGTCGTGAGTATTTGTATGTCGACGATGCTGCCGCAGCGATCGTGTTGGCAGCAGAAGTGCACGAAGGTGTCGAACCCATCAACCTCGGAACCGACCGCGAAATCACCATTCGTGAAACTGTGGAAACCATCGCTGAGCTCACAGGCTTCGGCGGCGAGTTGGTGTGGGATTCGACCAAACCCGACGGACAGCCGCGTCGTCGCATCGACCCGAGCCGTGCAGAACAACTGCTCGGCTGGCGCGCGCAGATGTCATTCCGTGACGGATTGAAAAACACCATCGACTGGTACCTCGCCAACCGACAACTCGCCGAACAACCGCCTCGCTGAGTCGTCACGGTCGATTGCTCGGTACTCTTCTTCCGTGTCGTTCCCCCCTCCGACATTGCCCGATTGTCATCGCCATGCCGGTCGCCCGACCGGTCGCCAGTGCACCCGTTGCATGCGACCTTCGTGCGCTGATTGCCTGACTCAGGCCCACGTCGGGTCAATTTGCAGTGACTGTCTCCGTGCATCACTTCCAAGCCCGGGAATGCGCCTTCGCCAGTGGAATGCCGGCCAGCACATGTTCGTGACACGGCTCTTGATTGCGGTGAATGGTGGCGTTTTTCTGTGGACCTTGCTCGGCGGTGTGACTGGCATTCTGTCTGGCAGCAACATCAACCGCCGTCAGTTCGATCTTGCACTGTCGTCGGTGTTCATCGAAAACGGTGAGTGGTGGCGACTCGTCACTGCCGGCTTCCTGCACTTCGGTGTGTTCCACATCGCAATGAACATGCTGTTGTTGTTTCAATTGGGTCAACTTCTTGAAACTGGAATCGGCCGAACTCGGTTCGCTTTGCTCTATGCGGCGTCACTCTTCGGAGGTTCGTTCGGTGCGTTGCTGCTGAGCCCCAATGCGCTCACTGGCGGTGCGTCTGGTGCGGTCTTTGGTCTGATGGCTGCTGCGAGCGTCGGACTTCGTCAACGTGGCATCAATCCGTTCCAGACCGGTATCGGAGCGACACTGGTCCTGAACTTACTGATCACGTTTGCAATTCCCGGCGTGTCGATTGGTGGTCACCTCGGTGGTGCCGTCGTCGGTGCCATCGTCGGCTACGCGATGCTCGAACCACGCTGGAATCGCGAGATGCCGTGGATTTCTATCGGAGCGCCGATTGCTGCATCAGTGGTGTGCGTCGCTGCTGCACTTCTCGCCGCATAGTCGACTCGCTGACGATCAGTGAGGGTGACAAGAACCGCCGCAACATCCGCCGCCCATGGGCATGCTCGGTGCTGCTGCGGGCGCCGATGCGCCGCTCGCGCCGACGGATGCAAACACGCTGAGAACGCGAACGGCGGTGTCGTGACCGTTCGGACATGTGGCGGGCGCACTTGCTTCGCTCATGGGGCGACGTTCTTCGAACGTGGCGTCACAGGACTTGCAGCGAAACTCGTACAACGGCATGCCCCGAGTGTAGGTCACCGTCACTCGTGCTTGACTAGCGCACATGACGTTCGCTTCGACGGTCGCCCCTTTGCAGACCAGACCCGCAGAAGTGGTGCCCACCACCGAGCACGTGCCGGAAACCGGCGAGCCAGCGGTGGCCCATATCGTGAAAACCGAACCAGGTGAGTCGGCGGCAGCCAAAGTGCTCGAACCGCGCATCTACGGCATACCACTTGAGGCTCTGTGCGGGCATGTGTGGGTGCCATCGCGCGACCCGAAACAATTGCCGATGTGTCAAGAGTGTCGCGACATTTACGACACGTACCGCATGTTCAACGAGAACCTCGGTGAGAACCCGTCCGAATGAAGGACCTCAACATTCGCGAGGCTGTTCGCGGCCTCATCATCGATGACAATCGACGCGTGTTGCTCGTGCGACTGCAGTTTCCTGACGGCGCCGTGTGGCTTCTGCCCGGTGGTGGCGTCGAATCTGGAGAAGCACACCACGATGCATTGACGCGGGAATTAGCTGAAGAAGTGGGGCTGAGCGACCCGGTCATCGGCACACATGTGTGGACTCGTACTCATGTGATGCCGATGTTCAACAGCACATGGGACGGTCAACGCGATTTTGCCTACATGATTCACACCGACTACTTCGATCCTCAGCCACTTCTCTCACAAGAACAACTTGTGGCCGAGAACGTGTCAGAGATCAGGTGGTGGGCACTCGAAGAATTGAGCAGCTACGACGGTGATGACTTTTTCGCGCCGATCGAATTGGCCGACATCGTGTCGGACATCATCGAAAATGGTGTTCCACTGCAACCACTGCAGTTGCACCAAGAGGGCCTCGAGGAATACCTGAACAGGCGTCGACATCGCAGCTGACCGCAAGATCGACGTCATGGTTTCGTCGGCGAGACATTCAGCGAAAGTCTCGGGTGGCCACGGCCGGGACTCCGAACAAAGCGACCAGCGATTCAGCGATGATGTTCACCACCCCATCTGCGCACTCGACGACACCACGCACCAAAAGTGCCGACGCATCGCGTGCCACCAAGCGGTGACGTTGCCAGCATCCGCGCGAGCAGATCACGTTGATGAGGCCAGTCTCGTCTTCAAGGCTGATGAAGGTGGCACCTCGTGCAGTCATGGGGCGCTGCCGATGCGTGACGACACCTGCCACCACGACCTTGCTGCGGTTCGGTAGTTGCACCAACTGATCGGCGGTGGACACTCCGCGCCGTGTCAGTTCATCACGCAGGAAACGTGTCGGGTGACCATCAGGAGAGATGCCGGTTGACCACAGGTCGGCGATTGCGACTTCGATCGGTTCCATTCCGGGTAACGCCGGCGTGGTGTCGACCGCCGCCACGCCCTGCAATCTGTCGACACTGCCCGAGACATGTTGCCCTGCTTTCCACAATGCACTTCGGCGATCGATACCGAAGCTTTCAGAAAAAACTCCGGCCGTCGCCAACGTCTCGACATGGCGTTTGGTGAGACCTTCGATGCGACGGCTGAGATCTTCGACGCTGGTGAACGGTCGAGCGTCGGCAATGCGGCGAGCCAACTGATCCCCGACACCACGCACGGAGGCAAGACCGAGTCGCACGGCCAGCGAACCGACAGATTCATCGCACGGCTCGAGCACCGTGTCGGCAGCAGATGCGTTGATATCGGGAGTGCGAACCACCACCCCATGCCGACGAGCGTCTTGAACCAGCGTGTGCGGCGACCAAAAACCCATCGGTTGGGCATTCAACAACGATGCACAGAACACCGCTGGCTCATGAAGTTTGATCCACGACGATGAATAGACGAGATACGCGAAACTCACCGAATGACTTTCAGGAAACCCGTAGTTGGCGAACGCGCGCATCTTCTCGAAAATCTCGTCGGCAATGTCTCCGGTGATGCCGCGCTCAGCCATTCCGGCATACAACCGCTCTCGTAACCGCAGCATGCGTGCTTGCGAACGTTTGCTGCCCATTGCCTGACGTAGTTGGTCTGCTTCCGACGGAGTGAAACCCGCGACATCGATAGCCATCTGCATGAGTTGCTCTTGGAACAACGGGACACCAAGGGTTTTGCCGAGACTGTTTTCGAGCAACGGGTGCAGGTACGTGACCGGCTCTTTACCGTTACGTCGACGAATATACGGATGCACTGAACCACCTTGGATGGGTCCGGGTCGGATGAGTGCGACCTCGACCACAAGGTCGTAGAAACGTCGTGGCTTGAGACGAGGCAAGGTGGACATCTGAGCACGCGACTCGATTTGGAACACCCCGACCGTGTCTGCGCGACACAACATGGCATAGACCTCGTCTTCTTGGGGCAACGCCGCAAGGTCGAGCTCGTAGCCGCGATGCTGCGCGATGAAATCGATGGCGTTGTGCAGCGCCGAGAGCATGCCGAGGCCCAACAGATCGAACTTGACCAGACCGACAGCGGCGCAGTCGTCTTTGTCCCATTGCAACACGCTTCGGTCACGCATGCGTGCCCACTCGACCGGACACACTTCGACCACAGGTCGATCGCAGATGACCATGCCCCCCGAGTGGATACCGAGATGACGCGGCATGTCTTCGATGCGCCCGGCCATGTCGATCACCTCATCGGTGATGTCGCGATCGGGCAGAGACGCAGTCGCAGCGACACTTCCCCACATGTCGACTTGTTTGCTCCACGCATTTTGTTGCTCGACAGAATGACCGAACGCTCGCGCCACATCGCGCACCGCAGACCGCGCGCGATATGTGATGACGTTGGCCACCTGTGCCGCATGCTCACGGCCGTGACGGGTATACACGTACTGAATGACCTCTTCACGTCGACCACTTTCGATGTCGATGTCGATATCGGGGGGACCGTCGCGTTCAGGTGAGAGAAAACGCTCGAACAGTAAACCGAGCGACACAGCATCGGCTTTGGTGATGCCGAGCGCATAACACACTGCACTGTTGGCGGCGCTGCCTCGCCCTTGACACAAGATCGAATGGCGACGACAGAACTCGACGATGTCCCACACGACCAAGAAGTAACCGGCAAAGCCGAGTGCCTCGATGACATCCAACTCGTGATCGATGGTGGACCATGCTCGCGCACGCAACGACAGATCTTCGCCGACACTTGGACGCACGCCGTAACGACGCGCCGCACCATGGCGAACCAACTCACGTAGATAACTCATTTCATCGTGCCCATCAGGACACGGGAACGGTGGCAACTTCGGAGCGACGAGCGACAAATCAAAAGCGGCACACGCCCCGATGCGTGCTGCTGCTTCCACTACCCCGGGATAACGCGCGAACCGACGTGACTGCTCTACCCCGCTACGCAGGTATGCAGTGGCGGCGACAGGTAGCCGGTGATCGATGTCGTCGAGTGAACTGCGTTGGTTGATTGCTGCAAATGCCGTGGCGACCCGATGTTGTTCCGGGACGGCGTAGAAGACGTTGTTGCTGGCGACACAGTCGAGGTCATGGCGTGCGGCAATGCGCACCAACTCGTCGTTGCGGGCGACATCGAGTGGATCACCGTGATCCCACAGTTCGACGAGCAGTCGATCACGACCAAAGGCATCGACAAGCTGAGCGACCACATGGTCGGCAACTGCCGGACCATGCTGTTCGAGTGCGCGCACCACTGCCCCACCAGCACCACCGGTGAGCACCCACGCCGCGCCGCTGACCACGTCGGCCACCGACGACACATGCGCTTTCGGCGCATTCTTCGAACCAGCAAGTTGCGCAGTGCTGACAGCGCGCGACAGTCGCGCATACCCCGCAGGACCATCGGCAATGAACACCAGGTCGCCCGACGACTGTGGCCCAGACAAACCATCGCACCACAGTTCGACACCAAAGATGGTGGGCATGTCGAGAACGCGTGCTGCTTCGGCAAAACGAACGACTCCATAGAAACCGTTGCGATCGGTGAGTGCCAATGCCGACAACCCCAACTCGGCGGCACATTCCACGAGTTGTTCCGGATGCGCAGCGCCAGAGAGAAAAGAGAAGTTGGAACGACAATGCAACTCGGCGTACGGCACCGTGGTCGATGCACGTCGCGACGCTCTCGACCCACGGTGGGACGACGACTGCAGTAGGTCATCACGCGGCTCAAAAGGCTGTCGCTTGGCTCCCCACGCCGGCCCGTCGCCTCCGCCGTTCCACGACGGACTTGACGGGGCACGACCATTTGCTCGGCGCTGCTCGGAACCCTCCATTCGACGGAGCGTACCGAACATATGTTCGTATCGCTAGAGGCGGAGGTTTTCTCCTCCCGGTCGGTTCACGGCCACCAAGGCCCCGCGTAGGCCGGCATCGGCGATCGTCAGTGCATCATCCAGTGTGAACCAGCGCACCTCTTGGCTCTCCCCGGCCGGTGGGTTCGGAGCCACGAACGGAGCCAACACCACGTACCGCACATCAAGGTGGGTGTGTCCTCGCGGGCCAGGGTGCACATCGCAATGAAGAAACCGTTCGACGACGGGGTGGGCGACATCGAGCCCGGTCTCTTCCCGCGCTTCTCGTAGCGCCGCCTCGGCGATCGTCTCACCCATCTCGATATGTCCGCCGGGCTGCAACCACAATCCGAGACGCTTGTGTTTGTGCAGCACGACGTGACGCACGCGATGAGGGTCGTCGACAATCAACGCCGAAGCAGTTACGTGAACTGGATCAGCTTCTTCATTGAACGGTGCCGACAGTGTGGGAATGACCTTGAGCATCTGCACGATTGACCGTGCTTCTCGTTCATCGACCGGCGAGTGTGCGGCGAGCACTCTCAGCAACTCGTCTATGCCCATTCACACAGTGTGTCAGAACACATGCGCTACTCATACAGGGCCACGAGCGACCACTCGCGCTTCTCAGCGCATAACAGAAGCACCATCTCATTGCGTTCTGACTCATTGCGTTCTGGGTCGCCACATATCAGGTCAGTGCGTGTGCTGGGTTCGACATCAATGATTACCTGCAGGCGCGCCAATCGGCGGCGCCGACGAGGGTCCCACCATCTCTCTTCCACCGGCCATGGCCCTACCCACGACGTGACGACAAATACTCCCGGTTTCAGTGTTTGCGCTGTTGCGAGATGTGGTGCATCGATAGCGACGAACATGGGAGAAGCAGACAATTCGTGTCGACCTGTGACGAACACAGAACACTGTTCTTGATCGAGTAGCTGCACCTTCAACCCCGACGCGAACACCGTGACAGGTAGAGGCCGTGGCAGTGCCCCGCTCCATTGACGCGCCGCGCCTTGTCCTTCACTGACTCGTTGTCGTGCGGCTATTGAATCGGTGAGATCAATGACTCGCGCATCGATGTCATCGAACTGTGTGGCTCCGCTACGACCACCTGCCCACTCAACGACTGTTGCGGCCACTTGTGGATGCAACGACAACGCCATGGTGACTGCGCGAGATGCCCGTTCATCACGTTCGCGTGACCCACCCCACAACTCTTCTTGCGTGCACGCAGCGACACGCACTTCGAGTGGCTCGAAACGCACACTCACGATGCCTGCGGTGGGCGTGGCGGCGTGAGCTTGGGCCCCCCAGCCCGACAACTGCCAACGCAATCTGTCGAGCAAGCCGGCGACGGTGAACCCGCGCGGTTGGTGCCACACACGTCGATTGTCTTCCCCATGGTCGCTTTCGACGGCAATGTGCATGCGCGTGCATTGCACTCCGCGATTGGCCATTGCGTTGATGATGCCGGCGCAGTCATGTTGCACATGACCAAGCACCATGGACACCGTGGACAACGGCTCGTCTGAGGCCCATCGACGGGAGAAATCTGATGGCGGAACCTGGGGCACCAAGTGCTCGACATCGACTCCGTGCACCAAATGAAAAATGCGTCGGCCTTCATCACCAAAACGGTCGACGAGAAGACGTTCCTCGATGTCTGCCACGGCGCCACACGTTTTCATACCGAGTCGAACCAACAAATGCACGGTGTCTGCCGAGATGTCGGCACATGTTTCAAGCACCGATACCGGTGCCGATGCAAGAAAGCGTTGCGAGCCACCGACGGGCACGACGACGGGCTCACGACGATGCGCCGACACATGGGCTGCCACCAGCGCGGTGCACCGACCATCAGCCACGCCGACGCCGTGTCGAAGTGGCTGTGTTTTCGCCAAGTGATGACGCGAGATGTCATACAAGTGACGGGCCATTGCTTCATCACCACCGAAGTATCGAGACGGACCTCGACTGGACAACAGTGCGACACCTGGAGCATGAACATGCACGAGTGGAGCCATGTCGGTGACACGGCGCACGACATGTTCGAACTCACGTTGTGCTGCCTCCTCTGCACGGATCACCGCACCTGCTGGTTGACCCGCAGTGCCGACGATGCTCACCCAATTCGGGAAGACCACTGCTGCGGTACGCAGTGGCTGTGTCGCAATCGACACAGCCGCAGTTGACACGCCCAGAGGCGCCGCGTTCATACACGCACCGTGTGTCGGCGTGGACGTACTCGTTTGCCACTCACGTCGAGGGCGACCTCGCGATGACGCGCATGCGAGTCGACACACCAACGTGCAGCGCTGGTGTGCAGATGCGCATCGGCGATGCAGACGCCAGAGTGCTCTAACACCACCAACAAGGTGGAGAGTGCGCGGACACGCGTCAGGAGTCGACGTATCTCACCAGGACTGCATCCCCACTTCGACAACAACACGACATCGAAGCCTTCGATAAGTGCACCGAGGACCCGCGCCCGAGGCGCAGCTGACGGCACTTCCACGCGCACCACACGTTCGAGTGCCACTCCGCGTTCTTCGGCAGCACTCATCGAAAGAAATGGCATGTCGACACATGCCAACCACGCACCTTGGCGAGTGCTGGCAGCGATCAACGAGAGAGCCGACGAGACGGCCGCAACACCGGTGCACACGTTCACTGTGCCGCGGCGCATACCACCGACATCGAAGGCGACATTCAGTGGTTCATCGACTGCGATGATGTCGTGCGCAGCGTGTCGGGCTGCAAAGAGCGCACCATCGAGCACATGTCCGGACGTGAGATCAGACAACGACACCGTCTCTCGGGCAGATTGCTCTCGGGCAGATTGACGGGCAACGTTCGACATGGCCCCACTGTACCGAACATATGTTCGGTAGTTTTTGGCTCAGCCAGCGCGTTGTTTGTTGCGGTCTTTCAGCCCCCGCTCGAGGGTCTCCACGAAGTCACGGGCGTCTCTCGCCCACTCGTCGGCAC
>DAIOTI010000014.1:0-13613 GCA_036752105.1 Ilumatobacteraceae bacterium
GTTGGGCGGTGAGTAGTCATAGCGGAGAAGTCCCGGGCGGATCAGCTCAGAGCACAGATTCTTGGGCTCGTGAAGGAATACCACGCCGAGGCGTTTCCCGAGAGACCATTCCTCGGTGGAATCTCGACGGTGCCGGTGTCGGGGAAAGTGTTCGACGACAATGAACTTGAATTGCTCGTTGATTCCTCACTGGATTTCTGGTTGACCACTGGTCGATACGCGGAAGTCTTCGAGAAGAGATTCGCGAAAGTTATGGGGATGCGGCACGCACTTCTGTGCAATTCGGGATCTTCGGCCAACCTTCTGGCAGTCTCGGCACTCACCTCATCGCGGCTCGGCAAGAAGGCCTTGAAGGAGGGAGACGAGGTCATCACAGTGGCGGCTGGTTTCCCGACCACGGTGAACCCGATTGTCCAGAACAGATTGACACCGGTATTCGTCGATGCCGAACTCGGGACATACGACGCGACGGCCGATAGGGTCGCCGAAGCCGTGGGCCCGAGAACCAGAGCAATTGTCATGGCTCACACGCTCGGAAACCCGTTCGACATCGCCGGCATAATGAAAATTGCTGAAGAGCACAATTTGTTTGTCGTGGAAGACACCTGTGATGCGGTCGGCGCAAAGTTCAACGGTCAGCCTGTCGGATCGTTCGGTGACCTCTCGACGACGAGTTTCTATCCTGCGCACCACATCACGATGGGCGAAGGCGGCTGTGTCCTGGTGAAGAAGGGTTCCATGAAGAAGATTGTGGAGTCGCTTCGAGACTGGGGACGCGACTGCTGGTGCCCCCCGGGCCAGGACAACACCTGCAACCGCCGTTTCGATTGGCAACTCGGCGAGCTCCCGTACGGCTATGACCACAAGTACGTGTACTCACACATTGGCTACAACCTGAAGATGACGGACATGCAGGCTGCCGTTGGCGTGGCCCAATTGGACAAGTTGGATGACTTCATCGCCCGGCGAAATGCCAATTTCAAGCGTCTCCTCAAAGGCCTCAAGCCATTGGAGGAGTTCCTGCTCCTGCCCAAGGCCACGAAGGGGAGTGAGCCGAGCTGGTTTGGCTTCCCCTTGACCGTCAAGGAGGATGCGCCGTTCGGCAGGTTCGATCTGGTCCAGCACATCGAGAGTCGCCGCATCGGAACCCGACAGTTGTTCGGCGGGAATCTGCTGCGCCAGCCCGCCTACAAAGGAATACCGATGCGTGTGGTCGGTAACCTGACAAACGCGGACATCATTACCGAAAGAACGTTCTGGGTGGGTGTCTACCCCGGGCTCACCAATGAAATGATCGACTACATCATCGCAACCATCACTGAATTCGTGGACAGCAAGACTGCTAGGAGCACAAAATGACCATCAATCGCGACTTCTTCGAAGATTTGTTCGTTCTCGAACTGGCCAACAATCACTGGGGTCGTATTGAGCGCGGAAAGAAGATTGTTGATGACTTCGCACACGTCGTGCGTTATAACGGGATCCGGGCGTCCATCAAGCTCCAGTTTCGAGATGTCGATTCGTTCATCCACAAGGACCATGTCGGCAACAGCGATGTTCGTTACATCAAGAAGACCCTGGACACGAAGATGTCCAAGCAGCACTTCGGAGAGCTCGTCGACTACATCCGAAAGTCTGGTTGCATCCCCACCGCGACGCCGTTTGATGAGGCATCTGTTGACTTTGCCCAGGAACTTGACCTCCCGATGTTGAAAATCGCCAGCTCGGACCTGAACGACTGGGTGTTGATCGAAAAGATTGCGACAACCCGGAAGCCTGTGATTGCATCAACAGGTGGCAGCTCGCTGAAGGACATCGATGATCTTGTGACCTTCTTCGAGAACCGTCGCATACCGCTGGCGATTAACCACTGCGTCTCTCTCTATCCGTCCGAGGACAATCAACTGGAATTGAACCAGATTGATTTCCTGCGGAACCGTTACCCTGGGCTCACCATCGGATTTTCATCCCACGAATACCATGACTGGTCGTCGTCAATCATGATGGCGTACGCCAAGGGTGCGCGCACGTTTGAGCGTCACATTGACATTGATGCTGACGGAATACCGGTGTCTCCCTATTGCACGCTCCCTGAGCAGTGCGATGTGTGGTTCAAGGCGTTCAAGAAGGCGAAGGAAATGTGTGGTGGGCCCGGCACCGACAAGCGAATTCCCTCGAAGGCTGAGGTGGAGTACCTGGACGGGCTGGTTCGAGGTGTGTACGCCAAGCGTGATCTCCCAGCTGGTCACCGCCTGACAGACGATGATGTGTACCTTGCGATTCCGCTCCTTAAGGGTCAGTTGTCCTGCCGCGAACTGATCGCCGGTGAGGCACTCGCTCAGGCTGTCAAGGCTGACGCACCGCTCACAATCGACGCGCTGGACAACCCGTATTCGCGCACATCTGGTCTGCGTGACCAGATCGCGAATCGCGGTCTCTGACACGGCCCACATGGCGATGGTCAGCAAGTACGCCGAACAGGTCACTGACTGGCTTGTCGAACTCGGGTACACGCATTGCTACTTCGTGGCGGGTGGAAACATCATGCACATGCTTGACGGAGCACGCACACGTTTCACGTGTGTTCCTGTTGTCCATGAAGTAGCTGCCGGAATCGCTGCTGAATACTTCAATGAATCAAGTGGCACTGGTAAAGCCTTCGCACTTGTGACAGCAGGTCCCGGTGTCTCCAACATCGTGACGGCCATGGGCGGTGCGTGGCTCGAATCCCGAGAACTGCTTGTGATTGCCGGCCAGGTGAAGTCAGAAGACCTTGCAACAAACGGAATCCGTCAGCGTGGTATCCAAGAAATCGATGGTGTTGGTCTGACCCGTGCCGTTTCGAAAGCGGCAGTCCAGATGGCAAGTCCGATGAGCAAGATTGAATTCTTCAACACCGTCAAGTTGGGCAAGGAAGGCCGCCCTGGGCCGATCTTCATCGAGTTGTGTCTGGATGTTCAGGGAGGGGCCCCAGTCGCAGAATCAGTCGTGTCGCTCGATCTTGCCCCCAACCCCACGGTCACCTCATCCGAGCTGTCGACAGTGGTTGATCGACTGAAGAGCGCAGATCGCCCAATCCTGCTGATTGGTGGAGGTGTCAGCCGCGCTGCCTGCAAGGAATTGCAGGGAACTTTCGGCACTGCCGGGATTCCTGTCATGACGACTTGGAACGGGGCTGATCGTATAGACGCAACCAGTCCGTTGTACTTGGGGCGTCCCAATACTTGGGGACAACGTGGCCCGAATCTCCTGATGGCGCAGTCCGACTTGATAATTGCTGTAGGCACACGACTCGGCATGCAGCAGACGGGATTCAATTGGCAGGAGTTCGGAAAGAACGCATATGTCGTCCATGTCGACATCGACCGAGCGGAACTTGAGAAAGGGCATCCACGCACTGATCTGAAGCTGCGAGTGGATGCCGATGATTTCTTGCGCCGCTTACTCGACCACGAGTTCGGTGGCTGGGCTGAGTGGCTGACATACGGGAGGGAGGTACTGGCCTTGCTGCCTCTTGATGATCCACAGAACGAAACCAGCCCTGGTTACGTGAGCCCTTACGACTTCTATGCCGACCTGTCGGGACTCGCAACTTCGGATGATGTCATCATCCCGTGCTCAAGTGGTGGAGCGAACTCGGTCTCCATGCAGGTCATCGCCCAGAAGTTTGGTCAGGTCATCATCACGGACAAAGGACTAGCCAGCATGGGGTACGGGCTGTCGGGTGCAATTGGTGCCGCGATGGCCCACCCGGGTCGTCGAACGTTTCTTGTGGAAGGGGACGGGGGATTTGCGCAAAATCTGCAGGAACTTGCCACCGTCGCGGTGAACCAGCTGCCCATCAAGACGTTCATTTTCGCCAACAACGGGTATGGCTCTATCCGAATGACGCAGAAGAACTATTTCGGTGGCGCCTACCTTGGCTGTGACATAGAAACCGGACTGGGCTTCCCAGAATGGAAGACGCTGTTCCACAGTTTCGGAATCAAATGCATGGACATTGGTGTCGACTGGATCACAGTTCCTGATGTGATGGAAGCACTTCAATCACCCGAACCGTGGGGATTTATTGTTCCAATAGACCCGCTTCAGACCTACTGGCCGAAGATCACCAGCCGAATCACAGAAAGTGGCTCAATGGAGTCAAATCCACTTCACTCGATGAGCCCTGAACTTGCCCCTGAAACCTTCGCAAAGGTGACTAGATTTCTGTAGGTATGTCAACCACGCCACTCATCTCCGTTGCGATTCCGGCGTACAACGAGGCAGCAAATCTTGATGAGCTCTGGAGGCGATTGACCGCGGTGTTTGACTCGCTGGCCGACTCTTACCAATTCGAAGTGGTCATCTGCGAGAACGGATCCAAAGATGACTCCTACTCCAAACTGAAGGAGTTGCAGGCCGCTGATCCGCGTCTGAGAATCGTTCAGCTCTCGCGCAACTTCCACATGGAAGGAGGCATGCTTGCTGCATTGTCGAAGGTGAAGGGTGAGGCCTGCGTCGTCATGAGCGCAGATTTACAGGATCCACCGGAAATGATTCCCGCCATGATTGCCAGATGGGCCAGTGGCGCGGATCACGTGTACACCGTCATCACATACAGACATGGTGAGAGCCGATTCAGACGGATTGCAGCTGAATTCTTTTACTGGGCCATAGACCATGTCAGTGACATCCCGGTTCCTCGAAACGCAAGCGATTTCAGACTCGTAGACCGTCAGATGTACGAGGCTTTCAACGCGCTTCCAGAGAAGGATCGGATGGTTCGGGCCACCTGGGCATGGCTTGGGTTCAAGTCAGAGTTCATTGAATACGAACGTCCCGCACGAGCAGGAGGCGTTTCGTCGTTCAATCCCTTCGTGACCGGGGCATACGCAGTGAGGGGAATGCTGGCGACTTCGCTCAAACCATTGAAGCTCATTCCAATAGTCGGACTCGTTCTCTCATTCCTGTCGTTTGTACTACTGCTGCTGGGCGCTGTGAGGGCGGTATGGGAAGGTGTTCCTTCCCCGGGCTTCGGGACAATCACCTCGTTGATTCTTCTGTTGTTCGGACTTCTCTTTCTCCTGTTGTCCGTCTTGGCGGAGTACATCGGAATGATCTACATCGAGACTCGCGGTCGTCCCGCCTTCGTGGAACGCCGCGAGCACGGGCATGCCAGCGACAGCTAAATGAAGAACGTGATGACGCCGCGGGTCGAGAAAGACACGGCGGAAATTGTTTCCCGGTCAGCCGATGACCTTCGTCGGATTGGTGAGCATGATGTGGTCCTGACAGGAGCAACAGGCTTTGTTGGTCACTGGCTGTCATTGTCCTTCCTGTCCGCCCGCAAGGCACTTGACCTACCTGGGAAGCTGTACGTCGTTTCGAGAAATCCTGGGAATTTTCAGGAAAGCCTGGACCACGCTGGGCTCGCGGAGGGCTGCGTCGCCATTGCCACCGATGTCAGGACCCTCACGGCACGAGACCTACCGAGCGAAGCCCTTATTGTCCATGCGGCAACTCCGGCACGTGCGTCTCTCAATTCCGAGAACCCGCTTGAAATGATCGACATCATTGTTGAAGGGCAGAAGAACATGCTCGAGATTGCAGTGCAGTCACGAGCGGCCCGCTTCTTGTTTCTCAGTAGTGGAGCTGTCTACGGCCGTCAACCACGCAGCGAGCGTCGACTTGGAGAGTCGTGGGAGGGTGCACCCCTAGTAAGTGAAGTATCGAATGCATACCATGAAGCAAAGAGATTGGCTGAGTTGCTCGGCAATGTCGTCTGTGCCAATCGGGACATTTCTTTCACATCTGCGCGGCTCTTCGCGTTCCTCGCCCCTTTTCTTCCTCTCGATGAGCACTTTGCGGCCGGAAATTTCATCAAGAATGCTGCGCTGGGTGAACCCATTGCCATCTCATCCGGTGGGGGATCAGTCAGGTCTTATCAGTACGGGACGGACATGACCGTATGGCTGTGGGCGCTGTTGGCTCGGGGCCGACGAATGGGCGCATACAACGTGGGTTCCGATGAAGAAGTCTCGATCAAGAACTTGGCTGAACGTATTGCCGAGCAATCAATCAGCGGAAGCAAAGTGGAGATAAGGGGTGTGGACACCGAGGACAACGTAAGTCGGTATGTCCCGGACATCGGCCTAGCTCAACACGAACTCGGCGTGTCCAACATCGTTGGTCTGACAGAGGCCATCTCTCGTACACTGCAGTGGGTATCCGAGTCATGAGTGAAGAACTGTATTCAAACTACGTGAGTCGGGAACCACATCCGCGAAACGTCCGCTACATCAGAAGGTGGCACGCCCGGCTCTTGTCCATGGCGTTGGAGACCACCTCGCCGCCCCGACGCATTCTTGAGATTGGTCCGGGACATGGCTATTTCGCCGAAGTGTGCAGAGAGAGGGGATTTGATTACTACTACTGCGACACAAGTCCCTCTGTCCACAGAAAGATGGCGGACCTGGGCTTCAACGGGGAACTCGGACTAGTGACAGAAATTGCGGATCGTCTAGGTGAGTTCGATCTAATTTGGATGAGTCACGTTCTCGAGCATTCGCCATCCTGGCTCGACGCGCGCAGCATGGTGGACTGTTCACGAAGGCTGCTGTCGGAATCTGGATCCCTCGTGGTCATATCCCCGGACCTCCTGTCTTGGAAGGACGAATTTTGGAATGTCGACTGGTCACACGGATATCCAACAACTATCCGCAACGTCTCCCAGTTGCTCTCGGATGTGGGATTTGACGACATTGTCGCGAGAAGTCACAGGAACGGATCCACGTCGTTGCTTCAACGAGCGTTGATGGTGATGCTCTCGTTGATTCCCCATCGACCTATTGACAGACTCATAACACCGGGTCGACATGCAGTCGGCGACGGAATGATGTACTCATGGAAGGTCGTGTTCGGGTGGAGACAGATCTTCATTCGCGCAAGGAAGTAGGGGCAGGAGACAAAACCCGCCCAAGTTTCCGCACTCTTTGTGTGTCCAGCGGGCCATGGTTGGCCCTGTGCATCATCGGAACTGCAGTGCTCCGTCCGATTCTTTGGAGTGCGTTCTCCGCAGACGACACTTTTGACTCGCTTCTCCCGATGAATCTCCGGTTTTCAGGCGGTTCGTTTTGGTCCTTCGTGGACGGTGTCGTTACGGGCTGGAAGACAAACGAAGGCCGCTTCTTCCCGGTTGCTGTCCTGGTGGGTGGACTTTCACACCTGTGGTTCCCCGAGAGGGAGGCCTACAAGGCGGCGCAATTCCTCATGGCCCTGCTCGTGGTCGTGCTCTTCGCAGCTTTTGTGGCTCTTTTGATGAGAAACAAATGGAATGGGATCCTGGCCGGGTTGTTCCTTCTTGCAGCCTCACAGATGAGAGTCCAGTACGACCCTGTCCTGCAATTTTCGTTGCAACAGCCCTCTTTGATGACAATGGTTCTCGCATCCGTCATCCTTTTTGTGATCGCCATGCGCAAAGAGAGTTCACCAATTCTCTTTGCCTCCATGATCTTCTTCCTCGCTGCAACCTTGACATATGAGTCAAGTGTCCTGTTGTGGCCGGTCTATCCGTGCATTGCACTGTATGAGAGAAGAAAGGAACTTGTTCGCTGGGTTCTTCCAACGATGATCGCTCCTACTGCCGTGGTGGGGCATCTTTTGTACCTTCGCTCGCAAGTCTCGACCACTTCGGCGGGCTACACATCCAATTTTGAGATTCCAGTTCTTGTGAGGACCTTCCTGAAACAAGCCGGTGCGTCGATACCGATGACATACGCCGAAGTCAATGCACCGCCGTTTGTTCTGGGATTCACCGACCACTTACAGCCAACTCATCTGTGGTGGTTGGTGGCGGTGATACTCACCATGGCGCTTGGGTTGCTGTCACTCAAGCGGATTCGTGTGGTGTCGTGGACCCAGATAGGTGTTCTCGGAGCAGCGGGGCTGACACTGTGGTTCCTTCCCGCGGTCGTTGTGGCCCAGACCACAAGGTGGCAGGAAGAGATTGTCTCTGGCAACGCATACATACCCGTGTATCAAGGAAATATCGGGTTCTCGCTGGTGGCCGTGAGCGTCATTGTCGGCATGGTCAAACTGACTCACCACAAGAAGAAAGTGACAGTAACCGTCATCCTCGGGGTGTTGTCGTGCCTGTCGGTAGCCGTCTCATCCGTGGTTTCGAACAATCCGCGGGCTGTGGCCCAGTACGACGCAAGTTTCCGCTACGGAAGAGACGTGTTCACCAATGCAATCAAGGAGGGCCTGTTCAGCAAACTTGGGGAATCCAAGAAGGTGCTGTCGCTGAGCCCTGACTGGTGGCTGACGCCCTCTGTTGTCTACTGGTACGGCGGAGTGCGACTCGGGAACTTCGTCACACCACAGAGCCAATCCGAGTTTGCTCGATGCGTGGATGAAATGAAGACTTGCCAGTCGGCGCTGGGAATCAGTCTTTATCTGGGGACTTACGGCCGGTTCCCAGAGGACACGCGAGTCATTCTCGTCGGCAACGTGGAGCGCACGACAGGAGACGGGGGGATGATCAAGGGAATTCGTGTCTCCAACCCCAGCCTTTATGTCGTGTATCCCGACTCAGCCCCATCTGCTTCCGCCAATGACTCTGAGGTTCGATGTTCCGCTTGGCTTCTCGACCGTTTGTCAATCATCGGGGAGTCAGCCACCCCCAGGGATATCACAGTCGAGAAAGCCACTGAGAAGTCTTGTCTGATACGGACTCATTCGGGGGTGTCCTTGAATCCGATGCGCTTCACTCCCGCCTAGAACAGGTGAGAATCAGGGCTCTCTGATCTCTTTTACTATTCTGTTGTTGATGGGCAAATTTGCAGCCGTCACAATCGTGGCCCACAATTATCTGCCGCAGGCACGAATACTGGGTCGATCCTTCCTTGAGCACCACCCAGATGCGGATTTCTGTGTGGTCGTTGTCGATCGACCGCTTGAAGCATCTCAGATTGTCGAGAGTGGCGTGCGTATCTACACGGTTCACGACATTGATCTGGGAGCCGAAGGCTACGCCCACATGGCTGCGATCTATGACGTGACTGAGTTTGCGACGGCCCTCAAGCCCTTCGCACTACGCCATCTTCTCCATGAGTATGACTGCGTTTTTTACATTGATCCAGACATCAAGGTCTTTGCCCCGTTGGACCCACTTAGGGAGATGACGGAGGAGTTCGGTTGGTCTGTGACACCACACGTCACTTCACCAATAGCCCGGACGGGAGCTCAACCGACAGAACAGGAAATCAAAGGGGCGGGTATCTACAACCTCGGATACGTCGGTGTGACCCGTCGGTCGATCCCGATGCTCAACTGGTGGTCTGAGCGACTGAGACGTGATGCCATCATTGATGTCCCAAACCAGTTGTTCACAGACCAACGTTGGATGGACATGGCCGTTGCCATTTTTCCCGCATATGTCGAGAGAACGACGTCCTACAACGTCGCGTACTGGAACCTGGATCAACGTCATGTCTGGAAGGAGGGAGAGACGTACATGGTCAATGAGGATGTCCTCCGCTTCTTTCATTTCTCCGGGTATGACCCCGAGACCCCGCACTGGATATCGAAATACCAAACCGGAGTTCCCAGAGTCCTCCTGAGTGACAATCAGTATGTCGCCGAGCTGTGCGACCTCTACGGACGAGAGTTGCTCAATGTGAGAGACGAAGTGCGCCGTTCGGGTGAGTATGGATGGAAGTACATGCTCCCCGGCCTGCCGTGGACACGGGCAATGAGACGATATCTACGCACTGAGATTCTGGAAGCAGAGAAGACAGGGAGAGAAATTCCGCCATCACCGTATGGGCCCGGTGGTGCGGCTGTATTCACGGCGTGGCTCCAGGGGGTCAACCCGCTCGACACAACGGGTCTTCCCAGACATGTCGCTGCTCTGTACTGGGATAGGCCAGATCTCCAGCACCATTTTCCTGAAGTCCGTGACGGTGACCGTTCCCGGTTTGGTCTTTGGTTGGCAGAGAGAGGTGCGGTTGAGTCGAGAAGTATTCGATGCTTCGGATTCTGTGCTTCGGCCACATCGAGCCCTGTGGAATCTGTGACGAGTATTGGGAGAGAGCACGGGGGTGTTGATGTCGTCGGCTACCTGAATGCCGAGGTCGGTATCGGAGAAGCCGGACGTCTCGCGCACGCTGCATTGACATCTGCCGGGGTACCCACCACTGCGGTCAACTTTGGTCTCACCCTAAGTCGTCAGAATCTGACTTACGCGAGTGACACCACGTTGCGTTTTCAAACTCTGTTTCTTGCAGCAAATGCCGATCAGATACCAGTACTGGCGGGACAACTAGGACCCAACGTCCTGCGGGAACGCTATGTGATTTCACAGTGGTTCTGGGAACTCGAGAAGCTCCCCCATTGGTACGAATCCGCCTATCGGCATGTTGACGAGGTTTGGGCCCCCACCAAGTTCATCTATGACGCCATGTTCGGGAAGATCCCTGAAAGTGTGAGGCTCAGACACATGCCACTTCCCCTTCTTCCACCCGAGATTGACACAACTCTTGGGAGACGTGATCTTGGACTGACCGATGAATATGTATTTCTCTTCACATTCGACTTCTTCAGTGTCCTCAAGAGAAAGAATGCCATTGGGTTGGTGGAGGCGTATTGCGCCGCATTCTCACCGGGCGATGGTGCTCGATTGATCATCAAGTCAATCAATGGGCACGCAAGGCTCTTCGAATTGGAGAGGCTGAGATGGGCAGCCCGGAACCGCCCTGATGTGATGTTTCTTGACGAATACATGGACCCGGCGCGAGTGGGACGGCTCATGGATCTGTCCGACTGCTATGTCTCCTTGCACAGGTCAGAAGGATTGGGACTGACGATGGCGGAGGCGATGCATCTCGGCAAGCCCGTCGTGGCAACTGAATACGGGGGGAATCTCGATTTCATGACGCCGGAGAACAGCTTGCTTGTCCCCTGGACGCTCACGGCGGTTGGGGAGGGTGCTGACTCTTATGACCCTGCCGCGGAGTGGGCCGAACCTGATCTTGAGATTGCCGCACAGCACATGAGACGTCTGTTCGACAACAGAGACCTTGGACGTAGCATCGGCCTGCGCGCCAGAGACGACATCCAGAGTCAATTCTCCAAGGAAGTCTGCGGGAAGAGAATGAGTCTTCGACTGAAGGAAATCTGGAAAGAAGGTGCGAAATGAGGGGTCCATTCGGGGCTGTTCGGGGAAAGCTGGCACATCGCCTCAGTGTGATGATTGATTGGCGGGTGCGGAAGGCCTTTGAGGATGAAAGGGTCGTCATTCTTGACACGAACAAGACAGTGATTGAAATCAGCACTCTTCTGTCGGATCGAATTGTCGCACTGGAAGCGTCGATTCTTCAATTGCGACGAGAGCTTGACGCCCTTGAGAAAAGACAGCAATGACTCGCGTCTGTGGTAGTGAGGCCTTCTAGATGTTCGTCTCGTACGCCCAGAATCAGGAAGATGTGGTCCTGTATCGACTGACGAGATTCGTCGAGCGGGGAACTTACGTTGATGTGGGTGCTGCCCATCCGGTGATTCACAATGTCACCTACGCCCTGTATCTCGCCGGCTGGCGCGGCATCAATGTCGAACCGATGGCGACCGAGGCGGAGATGCTCCGCTCGGTTCGGCCAGAGGACATTACCTTTCAAGTGGCTGTGGGGGCTGCGGCTGGATCAGTTGTCATTCATACCGGACCGAGTGAGAACCGTGGCGCATCTACTGCACGCACAGATCTCGCTGCGAAGTACCGGTCACAAGGACAGATCTTTTCCACGGAGACAGTTGAAATGGTGCGTTTAGAGACTCTTCTTGACTCACTGGGCACAGCGGACATACACATTCTCAAGATTGATGTAGAAGGACTCGAGAGAGAAGTCCTGGAGGGCGTGAATTTTTCCCGCACTCGTCCTTGGGTTCTCGTAGTCGAATCGACACGACCGAACACCACAGAAGACAGCTCCCATGAGTGGGAAGCTCTCATCACTGACTCCGGATATGTGGTGACACTGTTCGACGGTCTCAACAAGTTCTATGTGCGGGAGGACTTGGAGAGCGTCCAGAAGGCACTCAGCGTCCCCGCCAACGTGTTTGATGAGTGGATCAGCTGGGAACTTGACGAAGCGAGACGAGTCTTAGGAGAAACCAGTTCGCAGTCACAGGCTTTCACTCAGAGCCTGCTGGAAAGAGCAGAAATCTCCGAGAACTACGCCGCTCATCTGGAGAGCTTGCTGAACAAGGCAAATGGTTGGCTTCCCGCACGAGTACGAACGAACGAGATCTAGTCGATTCTGCACCAGTGGGTTCCTCGATTGAGAAGACCCAGTTGACCTTGTTCTACGTGGAATTGCTGTCGAACGTCGAATCTCAAACCACGTTCCCACTGGTCAAAAACATGTGTCTCGGTGGGGTCAGTGATGGCGGCACTGATGTCATAAGTTCCCTCGAGGAGGTTGAGATCAGGAATGTTCAGTTGGATGACTGTGCGTTCATCAAAGGCCGGAATTTCCCAGCCCATCCTGTGGGTTGAACTTCTCCACAGTTCATTGCCATTCAACTGATTTATTCTCACCTGGACCGACAGTCCGGGGATTCTGTGTGTGGTGGCAAGTGAGCAACGTAGGTAGAGCGGTCCATACGTTTGGAACTGTGTCTCTGGATGGGCGTCAGAGTTCAGAAGCTGAATCTCGTCAAAGCGAACCTCTCCCGAACCCCATCGTGTTCCACCCAAGGAATTGTCGCGTCTCACCGCACCCCGCACGCGGTTCGTGTACGAATCCACTATCGACGTGGCTGCTCCGACGTCAACCAACTCACCGTCCGAAATCCACGCTGCGAAGTCACACAATTGACTTATCTCGCTGAGACCATGGCTCACGATGACAATTGTTCGCCCCTCAGCTCGCATGTCACTGATTCGTTCGAGACACTTCTGCTGAAACGACAGATCTCCCACAGCGAGCACCTCGTCAATGACCAGGATCTCAGGGTCGACGTTGATCGCGATTGCAAAGCCAAGGCGTACGGCCATTCCCGACGAATAGTTTTTCACCGGCGTGTCAATGAAGTCACCGAGTCCGGAGAAATCCACGATGCTGTCGAATTTTCTCTCGACCTCTCCCCTGGTCATACCGAGAATTGCACCGTTGAGGAAGATGTTCTCTTTGCCCGACAGGTCGGGGTGGAATCCAGCGCCCAGTTCGAGAAGTGCGGCAATCTTCCCGTCAACGTTGATTGAACCTTCGTCGGGGGTGAGGATTCCGGCCAGACACTTGAGCATCGTGCTCTTACCAGATCCGTTTGAACCGATGATGCCGAAAGTCGAACCGTGCGGAATGTCGAACGAAACATCACGCAGTGCCCAGAAGTCCTCGTACCGCGCTCTGCGGCCACGCAACAGCGCGGTCTTCAGGTACTGGTTCTTCTCGTGGTACAGACGAAATCGCTTCGAGACGTTCTGCACTTCAACGGCTGCGCTTGCCATAGCGCGGTCATCCTATGTCTTTCTGCTTGCGTATGGCAGAACATGTCTATGCACTGAAAATGCCTGTTCTAGACTCATCCGGTGCCCCAGATTGCCGTGATAGGTACCGGATACGTGGGTCTCGCGA
>DAIOTI010000015.1:0-5079 GCA_036752105.1 Ilumatobacteraceae bacterium
CACACCGACGATCTCGTGTCCCTGTTCGCGCAGGAGCGCAGCGGCCACCGATGAGTCGACCCCACCTGACATTGCCACCAAGACTTTCATCGCACTCCTGCCGCACTCGACCGCGACCGCAACGTCGAGGCTGCCTCGGTCACTATGCGTACTGCCTCTTCGACATCTTGACGAGTGGTCGTGTGACCAAGACTCAATCGGAGCGCACCCATTGACCGGGTCTTCGACACATTCATCGCCGCCAGAACATGAGACGGCTCCATTGCGCCGCTTGCACATGCAGAAGCAGCTGAAGCACACAAACCCTGCTCATCGAGCAAGTACAGGAGAGCCTCGTTCTCGATGCCCTCAATGCACACGTGAAGGATTCCGGGCACAGCAAGATGTGGGGCGACGGTGAGCGAGCAACCTTCGATTGCACCAAGCAGCCCGCCGACGAGCACCTCTCGCAGACTTTCGATGCGTGCCAATTCCTCTTGTCGCTGAACATGTGTCACGGCAAGAGCTGCCGTGGCGCCCACGATGCCAGCGACATTGTGCGTACCACTTCGCCGGTCACGCTCTTGCCCACCGCCGTGAATGAGTGGTTCGAGACTCACCCCATCTCGAACGGCCATGATTCCGATTCCCTTTGGACCGCCGAACTTGTGTGCTGACAAAGTCATGACATCGACGTGAGGCCAGACATCGCGCAAGTCGAGCCAACATGCAGCCTGCACTGCATCGGTGTGCAGAATTGCTCGTGGTGCGCGGCGACGAACTGCTCGCGAGATCTCGACCATGTCGTTGACGACACCGACTTCGTTGTTCACCGTCATCACGGACACCACCGAGGTGCCGTCATCATCACGCAAGGTCTCACGCACGAGAGATGCATCGAGGGCGCCAGTGCTCGACACCGGAAGTACTCGACCACCGACATGCTCGACGCAGTGCAACACCGCATGATGCTCGGCTGCAGAACAAACTGCGACGCCTCCGTGGCGTCGAACCGCGCCGAAGACGGCAGAGTTTGCTCCTTCGGTTCCACCGCTTGTGAAGACCACTTCTCCGGGCCGGCAACCGATCACCTCGGATACGACGTCACGGGCTTCGTCAATGGCACGACGTGCAACCCGCGAGAAACGGTGAGAGCCCGATGGATTGGCAAAAACGACGTCGTGAAAAGGATCCATCGCCTCTCGTGCTTCAGGGCGCAATGGCGACGTCGCTGCATGGTCGAGGTAGATGTAGCCCTCGCCAGCACCTGTTGTGCGTGTGTCGCTCACATCAGCAAGGCTACCGATACCCATCGCGGGTAAGTCTCGTGCTGAACTGTCCTCATGGGCACCGGTCCTGAACATTACGGAGAGGTATTCGCGCCGGTGTACGACGAGTGGTACTCCGACCTTGACGATGCGGACTTCATCGCCTATATCACCCGCTGTCGAAGTGAACAGGATCATCTTCGAGTACTTGAGTTGGGTATCGGCAGCGGACGACTACTCGAGTCGTTCATTGTCGCCAGGGGTCATGCACGCGATGAACTCGTCGGAATCGACTCGTCGGCCTCCATGCTCGAGCAACTCAAGATTCGGCGACGCAGCTTGCCCGTAACGACTGTTCTAGGGGACATGGCAGCTGCCCTACCCGAAGGCCCATTCGACGTGGTGTTCTGCGGATACAACACCATCTTCAATCTTCCAGATGACGACTCCCTCACCGGCTGCTTGCGGGAGGTGGCGCATGTCCTGCACCGCGACGGTGACTTTTTCGTCGACATGGCCACCCCTCTCGCTGCCGAAGCCACGACCTCTCGCGGTCCTGTTGCCGTGTCCCGTGGCGGGAACTCCGTGCTCAGCTCGAGCACTCACGATGTGAATTCCCAGACGGTGACCGGGGAATTCGTGCACTTCGTCTCACCCCACGATGTGCGGAGATACCCATGGTCGATCAGGTACTGGACGCCGGCACAGTTCGATGAACTTGCACGTCAATGCGGTCTGCACTGCGTCGAACGCGTCGCTGATGGCTCTGGCGCACCTTGGGCACCACATATCTCGCGACACATAAGTAGGTTCCGTGTCGCCACTTAGCGAGGCTGCACCCGTATCCTTAGGTACTAGTGAGTCAACTTCGCTTGAACATCCTTACCGGTCGATGGGTCACGGTGGTGTCGAACAGGGCCAAGCGCCCCACTGACTTCGCGCCGCGCAACACCCAAGTGGAGGCCGACCCGAGTCGGCCATGTCCGTTCTGTCCGGGGCAAGAGAGCGAGCGCGAGATGCTGATCGAACAACGCGACGGCAACGGCGAATGGACGCTTCGTGTGGTCGCCAACAAGTTTCCTGCCTTCGAAGGTGACGAATCGCTCGCCGTACGCAACCTCGGACCTGTCCATGTCATGGCTGAAGCCAGTGGCACCCACGAAGTCTTCGTGTTGGGACGTTCACACGACGGACGCGTCAACGAATTCGACGACGAAATCATCGCCGACATGATGATGACGTTGCGTGACCGGTTCATGGCGCACGGCAAGTTGCCGAACGTGCGTTACACGCAAGCATTCATCAACCATGGTCGCGAAGCTGGTGCATCACTGTCACACCCTCACGGTCAATTACTCGGTCTCCCCTTCGTTCCTGGCGAGATCCTCGAAGAAGAGAGAGCGTTCGAACGTTTCAAGGGTGGGTGCATCATCTGCACCACCATCGAAGCCGAATGCGCCGAGCGCGAACGCGTGATCGTCGAAACAGACGATGCAGTCGTCGTGTGCCCCTTCTGGAGCGCCGGTCCCTACGAGCTGCTCATCATGCCTCGTTCGCACGATGCACACATCACCGATTCGAACAACACCACACTCGCGGGTGTCGGTCGCGCCATTCGTGACGCACTCGACCAGTTGGTACGCACTCTCGGTGACATTGCATTCAATGTCGCGTTCCACACCGCGCCGTCGCACCACTCTGGTCAGTACCACTGGCATGTGCACCTCTGGCCAAAACTCAGCACGACCGCAGGTTTCGAACGTGGAACCGGCGTCATGATCAACGTCGTGCCACCAGAAGACGCCGCTGCAGAACTGCGTAAAACGTCGGCTGCGGTCTGACGAACGCACCATGGGACGTATTCAGGTTTCCGTAACCATCGACGCACCAGTTGACCGTGTCTGGGAAGTGGTCGAACCTGTCGAGCGTCATGTCGACTGGATGGCAGATGCCGTCGCAATTCGGTTCACCTCAGACCAGACACGCGGAGTGGGAACCACTTTCCTGTGCGACACCAAAGTCGGACCCATCACGTTGGTTGACGAGATGACCATCACAGAGTGGTCGCCGGGCAAGGCGATGGGTGTACGCCATACGGGGGTGGTCACTGGCACCGGTCGCTTCACGCTGGACGAGGATGCACCGGGAAAGACCATCTTCACGTGGACTGAAGATCTGTCATTTCCGTGGTGGCTCGGCGGAAAGCTTGGCGAGATCATCGGCGGCAAAGTCGTCATGAAGTTCATCTGGCGCCGCAATCTGGTGGCGCTGAAAAAACTCGTCGAGTCGAACTAAATCACACCCGCGATTGCCCGCACTAGCGCGGTTGAGCCGACGCCAAGAATCAACACTGCAGTCAATGGCAGGCGTCGCACGGTGGCCAGGGTCGCGATGGCAACTCCGACGACACGGGCATCAATCACCAGTTCTTGTCCCGACGTGAGTGTGTCTTTCATGATGAGAGCTGCGAGCAACGCGGCGGGAATGAGCGCCAAACACCGATTGACCACCTGCGGCAATGTACGACCACCGAGCATGACGACACCCACCACCTTGAACAGGTAGGCGCCAGCCGACAGCCAGATGACCAACCACCAACTCATTGTGAATCCTCGGCTGTGGCGAAGGCCGGTGCATCGTGACGTGGCAAGAGTCCGACAAAGACCCCGACTGCTGACAGCAGTATCGGCAGACCTATCGGCAGAAATGGTGTCAGGGCGATCGTGACGATGGCCCCGATGAAGGCTGCTCGCCTGCCGCTTCGGGTGGCTAGGTGGGGGGCGATCATCGCAACGAACACCACCGGGAAAGCGGCATCAAGACCGAAAGTCTCGGGATTGATTGAAGACCCTGCGAGCGCCCCGACGAGCGTTCCAAGATTCCAGCAGGTGAACAACATCACCGCACACGACCAGAATGCCCAATCTTTCGAACGTTGATCTGATGCAGCCGACGTCATGGCAGTGGTCTCGTCGATCACGAACTGTGCCGCCAGTAGTCGCTTTGCCAACGAACCTCTGATTGATGGTGACAGGGCAAGTCCGTACACGCCGTTGCGCGCTGCAAGTAGCAGCCCTCCGCTCACCGCGCTCGCCACTGAACCGCCAGCCGAGATGACACTGACTGCCGAGAATTGGGAAGCGCCGGTAAAAACCAGCAATGAGAGCAGGCAGGTCTGCAGCACCGACCCACCAGCACTAACGGACAACACGCCGAACGAGATGGCATAAATTCCGCTTGCGACTCCGATGACGACAGAAGCGCGTACGACATCACGCATGTCGTGTGGCACGAATTGGCGCGACACTGCTCAACGCCCAGTGAAGCTGGCTTTGCCGGGTCCGTTCTGCAGGAAACTCGCCACACCGATGCGACTGTCTTCTGACGCGAAGACTTCGACAAAGAGGTCGCGCTCGTGCGCGAGGCCGTCGGCGAGGGAGCGATTGATGCCGCCATCGACGGCTCGCTTGATGAGTCGCTGAGCCACCGTCGCACCAGCTGCCACCTCGCGAGCCAACGCAAGAGTGCGCTCGTCGAGATCCTCCGGAGTGGTCACCTCGTCAGCCAGTCCGATGCGAAGTGCTTCTTCGCTCGCCACTTGCCGACCCGTCACCATCAACTCGAGTGCACGTGAGCGACCCACCACTCGCGGAAGACGCTGAGTGCCACCTCCGCCAGGAATGATGCCGAGCAAGACTTCTGGTTGCCCGAACACTGCCTTTGTGGACGCGATGCGATAGTCGCATGCAAGTGCAATCTCACATCCTCCACCGAGGGCATAACCACTGACCGACGCAATGACAAACCCTCGCAACGAAGCGATGGCATCTGC
>DAIOTI010000015.1:5089-13563 GCA_036752105.1 Ilumatobacteraceae bacterium
CGGTGCGGTGAAAGTTGTCGGTGATCAGGCGAGCTTCGTGTTGGCCGCCGAATTCGGTGACATCAGCACCTGCAGCGAACAACCGTGGGCCTCCAGTGACGATGACGGCTGCGGCGGTGGACACACGCGAATCTTGGGTGGCGTCATAGAGTGCGACAAGAACTTCCGCTGACAAGGCATTCATCTTTGGGTTGTTCAAGGTGATGCGGGCAACGCCGGCGTCGGGCGTTTCGATAATCACTTTGGACGAGTCGTCGCTCACGCTCCGACTCCCCTCAACATTTGGTCTGCCGCCGACCATGGGTCGGTGTGACGTTCGAGAACACTCTTTTGAATCGCATCCCAACGCTCACCAGTGAGGATGTCACGCGCGCGATCCTCGAGTCGTCTCGCGACAATTTCTCGTAGTTCTTCTCGAAGTCGAAAGTCACGTCGCCGACCGAGCTCGCCACTTGCGTCGATGAACTGTCGATGCCGAATGACCTCGTCCCACAGTGCTGGTACACCCTCTCCACTCGTGCCGACAGTCGCGAGCACCGGAGGTCGCCAGTCGTCTGATGACAGATCTGACAGATCGAGCATTTGCTCGAGGTCACGTCTGGTCTCGTCGGCGCCCTTTCGGTCAGACTTATTGATGACGAAGATGTCGGCGATCTCCATGAGGCCGGCCTTGTTGGCTTGGACAGAATCACCCCAACCGGGATTCACCACGACCACGGTCGTGTCGGCCTTGCCGGCAATCTCAACTTCGACCTGACCTACCCCGACCGTTTCTACGAGGATCCACTTCTTTCCCACGGCATCGAGCAATCGGATGGCCTCGGGGGTAGCCAAAGACAAGCCACCCAGATGTCCGCGAGTCGCCATCGACCGAATGAACACGCCGGCGTCGAGGGCATGGTCTTGCATTCGCACTCGATCACCAAGAATTGCGCCACCAGTGAACGGCGAGGACGGATCGATGGCGAGCACTGCGACCTCGATGGACTGTGACCTGATGTGTTTGATGGTCGCACTCGTGAGCGTGCTCTTGCCGGCCCCAGGAGCACCTGTGATACCTACGGTGTAGGCACTTCCGCTCTTTGGATACGCGAGACGTCCGAGCTCGCGAGCTGCATCTCCGCCGCGTTCAAGCAAGGACAATGTTCGCGCCAACGCACCTCGATCACCTTTCGATGCGGCGTCAAACAGTTCGTGCGGCGAAGCGGAGCGAAGCGACACTTATGAGACCTGCACCACTGCAGTGACACCGTCGATGCGGTCTTTCATGATGCGCTCGATACCGGCTTTCATCGTTTGGTCAGATGCCGGACAGGTGGTGCACGCACCCACCAACTCGACGGACACGACGCCAGAAGTCTCGTCGACGTCGCGCAAGATGATGTCGCCACCGTCGGCTTGCAGAGCCGGGCGAATGACCTCGATTGTCTCTTCTACCTGCGTACGCATAGACACAATGCTCAAATGTACCGTCACAGGACTACTCTTTCGAACCGTGTCGACCTTTACGCTGACGAGTGTGTTGGCACACCAAGGCGGTTGGGACGAATTGCTGTTCGTGGCAGGGCCGATCCTGTTGATAGTTGGTCTACTCGCGATTGCGAACAAACGGGCAAAGGCAGTTCAGCGCGATCGAGAAGCTGCGACCGCCTCCAGGGCCACGAGCAGTGACGCAGTCAACCGATCCGATTGATACTTCCACCCAGATTGGCGAGGCGACCGACCAGATCGTCATATCCACGATCAATGTGATGAACGTCATGGATCTCCGTCATTCCTTGTGCTGCAAGTCCGGCCACCACGAGTGCTGCTCCCGCGCGAATGTCTGGGGCCACGACCGTGGCACCGACCAAATGGTCACGTCCACGCACAACGGCATGATGTCCGTCGACGGAAATATCGGCGCCGAGCTTTCGTAGTTCCTCGATGTATCGGAAGCGGCCTGGATACAAGTTCTCTGTGACGATCCCAGTTCCGTCGGAGGTCGCGAGCATCGCAACGAGAAGAGGTTTGTAATCGGTGGCGATACCCGGGTAAGGAAGCGTCGCAACATCGATGGCCGACAGTCGGTGGTGACAAGACACACGTAGGCCGTCCTCGATGGGCAAGATGGACATTCCCATGTCGGCATAACGCGTGAGCAGCATTTCCATGTGACTTGGCACTGCTCGCTGAACTTCGATGTCTCCGCCACACATTGCGACTGCTGCAATGTATGTGGCTGCCTGCACCCGGTCACTCACCACTGCATGTACGCAGGACTGCATCGATGCCGGACTCACACCTCGAATCACCAATGTCGACGTTCCGACACCGTCGATATGGGCACCCATCGACTGCAACATCGCACACAAGTCCCCGATCTCGGGTTCGCGCGCAGCATTGGAAATGGTGGTGACCCCTTCGGCAACGACGGCCGCCATCAGGATGTTCTCTGTGGCTCCCACACTTGGAAAAGCGAACGTGATGTCTGCTCCCTTCAGACGCCCAGATGTGCGACCGAGGACACCGTCGTCTGTCAGTTCGAATTGTGCACCCATCGCCTCGAGTCCGGACAAGTGCATGTCGATCGGTCGACCACCGAAGTCATCACCACCTGGAAGTGCCAGTTGCACATCTCCGAACCGACCGATGAGAGGACCGAGGACATTGACCGAGGCTCGAATTCGATCTGCCAAAGCAAAGGGGACCACGGGAGAAATTCGACCTGAGTTCACGATACGCAGACGATGTCGATCGCCACGTTCGATGTCGAGACCGAGTGCCACGAGCAGATCGGTCATGTAGTCGACGTCGGTGATGTCAGGGACATTTCTCAACTCGTACACCCCATCGGCGAGGAGAGTCGCGGCCATCAGCTTCAGCACCGAGTTCTTGGCGCCTGGCACGGTGACTTCCCCGGACAGCGGTCCGCTCTGAGAGCACACAATCACGCTCTCGGAGGTCAGGCTCGACATGCCTATCAGTATGCTCGCGCGCAATGGCCGTGACCGAGTTCTTGCGAGTCCCCGACGCTTTGAGCGGCCGACAGAGAAAGATTCTCCTCTTGCTCGCCTTGGCTTCGCTGACATCGGCGTACGTGAACACGCTCTTCACTCAGACTGTGGCGTTTGCCGCCGATGAGTTCGGAGTGTCAGAGTCGGCTCAAGGCATCGCAGCTGCGATTGTTCGCTGGGGCATCGTCATCTCATTACCTCTCGTTGCTCTCGCAGATCGCACCGGTCGGCGACGAGTGCTCGTGACAATGGCATGGGTGGCGCCACTCATCTGTGCGCTCGGTGCCATCGCACCGAATTTCGGTGCGCTCGTCGCAACTCAAGCAGTCGGTCGGCCACTCGGTTTGACTCTCGAGGTTCTCATCATGGTGGTGACTATCGAGGAGATGCCACGCAACTCGCGCGCATACGCCACGGGACTACTCGCGGTTGCAAGCGGTGGCGGCGCTGGTGTCGCCGTCGCAGCATTACCTCTTGCTGATGTAGGTCCCACGTCGTGGCGCTACATCTATGTGCTGAGTCTCATCTGGCTTGCCGTCGCAGTGGCACTGCTCAAGAACCTCCCTGAGACGCACCGTTTCGAGGAACGTTCTCATCGTGGCGTCGTCGATGGGCACCTTGATGTCGGTCGTCTTGTCACTATTTCCTCTGTCGTGTTCTTGAGCAATTTGTTCATCGCAACTGCATCGATATTTCAGAATCGCTATCTGAAAGATGAACGTGATTTCAGCGCTCTACTCGTCGCGGTGTTCACGATCGCGACCTCTGCTCCAGCGTCGATCGGGCTAGTGATCGGCGGACGCATCGCTGACGTTCGAGGAAGACGCATCATTGCCACATCACTCGTACCGATCGGCGCGTTACTACTCGCCACCTCATTTGCAGTGTCCGGGCCGCTGATGTGGACGACTGCAGTCGCGGCAGGACTCGTGTTCGGCACCGCATACCCCGCCATGGCTGTGTATCGGGGTGAGTTGTTCCCCACCGCCAAGCGAAGCCTCGCCGGGGGGGTCATCATGACTTCTGCACTTGTCGGCGGAAGCATCGGTTTAATCGCGGGTGGCTTCATCATCGAAGCAAACGACTCGTATGCACCCACGATGTTCTTGATGGCTCTCGGACCTGTCCTCAGTTCGATCATCGTGTGGAAGCGATATCCCGAAACCGCTCATCTCGAGTTAGAGGACATCAACCCCGGCGATCACGTACGCAGCGACGCGAAATCAGACAGCCAACTCTCCACGTGATCGGCGATGGTCTCGTCGGCGCCCTTCAAGTCGTGGCGTTTGTTGTCGATCCATGTCATGGTTCGAGGACCCTTCACGCGACGTGCAGCGACTCGTAATTGGGCCGGGGTGAAGAACTGGTCACGTGTTCCACTCACAAAAAGCGTGGGCACGTGTACGCGACCAAGATGGGCGGCACGGCCCGCGTCTGCCTTTCCCGGCGGATTCAACGGATAGGAGATCAGAATCAGCCCGCCGACATCGAGTGGGTCTTCTGCGTCGGCAACGACCATCGAACACATTCGTCCACCCATGGATCGTCCTCCAATAACTATCGACGACGTCGGCACTTTCCATCTCTTGGCTGCCCGTTCGACTTCGTCTCGGACACAGTCCATCAAGACGTTCGCTCGGTCAGGAGCGCGACGACCGGCACGTCGATACGGGAAGTCCACGCGTGCGACCTTCAATGGCTTCAATCTCTTCTCGAGCAAAACGAGCGACGAGTGATGACGGTCAGCACCGGCTCCGGGGAACAGCACCACGCCGCCGATCTGAGCGCGTCGTGGCGCCACCTACAACGTCTCCAACAGCACGCGACGAGCTTCGGTGAGATCGCGAATCGCATTGCTCGCATTGTCCTCGTTACCCCCGTGATCGGGGTGTGCGACGCGAAGGCTCTCTCGATACTTCGCCATCACATCTTTCTTTGTCACCTTCAAAGTGCCACTCGGGAAACCAAGAGTCTCAAGTGCCCAGGCCCGAGGATCTGCAACTGCACTGATTGAAGATGCATGCCCACCCATGAGATAGGCGACGAAAGATGAACCAAGTGGTCCACGCCATGACATCGCCTTGCGCATGAGACGAGCAAGTTCGCGTCGCGTGTTCGCCTCGAGTCGCTCCAGCACGTAGATCGAACCAAGCACCTGCTGCAAGGCGGTGCCTCCATTGCCGAATTCAAAAGTGATCGAGTCGCCTTCGCCGGAAAGTCGATGAACACTCACCGCGAGGCCATGCCGGTCTGCTTGAAAACGGTGACGCAGGCGCGGTTGTACGACACGTTGGCCTCGCTCGACTTCGTTCAAGAGTCGGTGAACATCGGCGACGACATCATCGTCCACCTCGCGCACATGGACACTCAGAACAGCTGCCAGAAGCACTCCACCGAACCCGGGCACAGGGTCAACAGGTAGGTGGGTCAATCCGAGTGCGAGACGCCGAGTCGGTGCAATCGGCCGCGAATGCCACACTTCGAACTCGGCCAAAATCACAGGGCAAAACTACCGAGCCCCTGGTTCTGTGGAGAGATTGAGCCCACATTCGGCGAGAAATTCACATGTCACCGCATACTCATGATTGATCGCGTCGGGGTTCGAAAAGCCGTGACCTTCATCGGTCATCACTTCCAGTCGAATCGTGCCACCGACTGACTCGACGCGATCGTGCAATGCGAGTGATTGCTCAATCGGCACTACCATGTCGTTCGTTCCGTGGAACACGAGCAGAGGAACTCGCGCGATATTGGTTGCGTGACGAAGTGGTGACCGCTCGATAAGAATTTCGCTGTTCGCCGACGATGCCCCCACCAGAAGTGGCACGTGATGAGTTTCAAACGAGTCTTCGCCTTGCGCAAGTGCCAAGAGATCGACAACTGGATAACTCACGACTGCCGCCCCAGCAATTGCCTTGCCCTGCGCCAACATCGAGAGCACGGTCAATCCGCCGGCACTTCCACCCATCAACACCGTCTGGCGAGCCGTGTAGTCGCCCGTCGAGCACAAGTGATCGAACACCGCGAGCGCATCGACCGCATCACGGTCTCCCCAACCGCCATTCAGCGCGTCGAGGAACTCACGACCATGACCGGTCGAACCGCGATGGTCGATGACGGCGATGTCAAAGCCACGAGAGAGCCAGAAATTGAAGCGTGGTCGAAACGTCACTTGCCACTGGTCGTTCGGGCCTCCATGAATCCAACAGATGAGGGCACCCGATCGTCTTGGTGATTCATACAATCGATACGGAATGTCTCCGTGCGTGGTGCGACATCTATGGACTGTCGGTTCGACTAGCCAATGTGCGATGTCGGCGGCACGCCAACGATCCCCGTCAGGGTCACACAACACCGTCCGCCTCGACTTCCATTGCTCGGGCGTGAGTGACAAATTGCTGACGTCGTAGGTCACCATCTGTTGCGGTGTCCGCGCTCCGCTACGCACAGCGACGATCGTGTCACCCACCCAACTCACACATCCGTGCACGCCGTTGCCCAGTCGCGTGACTTCTCCCGTCAAGAGGTTCACGACGTTGAGTGAGCCGAATCCGTCTTCATTTCGAGTGAACGCAACATGACTGTGCGTCGAATTGAAAGACCAGGTTCGAGCACCGGGACCCCATGTCGCCGGTGCATGGTCGAAGCGTTCATTGAGTGCGAACAATTCACCACCATGGGCGTCGAGAACTGCCACGTTCGAATAACCATTGCAGTCTGAGATGACGCCTAATACTTGCCCGTCAGCACTTGCCCGTGCCTGTTGATGACTGACATTCGCCGAGGAAACGATTGTTTCACGACGAGCATCGACCACGGCACTCTCGGTCCAGGGCATCTGTGGTCTGTCCCATGCCGTGAATGTCGGCACTCCTCGCCACCAGGTCGGATCGAACACAAAGTCACTGTGGTCGTAGACACAGCGCGCATCCACTCCGTTCGAATCACACAGCCAGACCTCTCGCCAGTCAGCGACAAGGACAAACGACGTGCCCTCGGGAGACCATGCCGGCGTCGACCACGACTTCCCCTCTGGCACGGGAACCTCGATGACCCCTGTGAGGACGACATCGCTGTTCACCGTCGCGATGATCGGACCCGACTTGCGGGCGACGACCACACATCGATCTCCGGTGGCGTTCCATGCATGCACGCCTCCGGACAACTCGTATCCGGCTGCCGGTTCTGGATCGGCGATGAGTTCATGTGAGGACGAACCATCCACGGCCCATACCCACAGTGCGTGTCGGCGAACACCGTTGTCGACGGTGGCGAGAACGGCGCTTGCCCATCTGCCGGTGGGATGCATCAATGAGTCTGTGACTTGCGATCCCTTTTGCACGAATGAACGAGGAAGCGGCAATGCACTCAGACCCGGCAACACATGGGCAGGCTAGTTGCGGCACTACGGTTCTAGTCATGACGACAGAGCGCCCTGACCGCAACCTTGCCCTCGAATTGGTCCGAGTCACCGAGTCCGCTGCGATGGCAGCATCTCGCTGGGTCGGCCGTGGCGACAAAAATGGCGCCGACGGTGCTGCTGTCGATGCGATGCGTACTGTTCTGTCGACTGTTCCGATGACAGGCATAGTCGTCATTGGTGAAGGCGAAAAAGACGACGCGCCGATGCTGTTCAACGGCGAAGTCGTGGGCGATGGATCAAAGCCGGACACCGACGTGGCCGTCGACCCCATCGACGGTACGACGCTCACATCGCTTGGTCGCGGGAATGCAATCGCTGTGATTGCTGTCAGCGAACGAGGCACGATGTTCAACCCCGGTCCGTGCATGTACATGGAGAAGATCGCTGTCGGACCCGGCGCTGTCGGCCACATCGACGTGACCGCATCCCCCACTCAGAACTTGAAGTGGGTCGCCAAAGCCAAGGGTGAAAGTGTCCGTGACCTGACGGTCATGATTCTTGATCGCGACCGTCACAAAGAACTCATCGCAGAAGTTCGTAGCACTGGTGCACGCATCAAGCTCATCAGCGACGGTGACATCTTTGCCGCCATCGCGACGGCTTGGCCCGAAGCCGGAGTCGACATTCTGTTCGGCATCGGCGGAACCCCCGAAGGCGTGACTGCGGCTGCTGCCCTGAAATGCATGGGCGGCGAGATTCAGGGTCGCCTGTGGCCGCGCAGCGAGGAGGAGCGGAACGAGGCCATCAACATGGGCTATGACCTCTCGAAAGTCCTCACCACCGATGACTTGGTGAAAGGCGACAATTGCTTCTTCGCCGCCACGGGTGTCACCGACGGTGAACTGTTGAAGGGCGTGCGTTTTACTCCTGGTGTGGTCCACACGCAGAGTCTCGTGATGCGTTCACGTAGCGGAACGGTGCGATTGATCGATGCTCACCACAGGCTGGACAAGCTGGGCCAGTTCTCCGCGGTCAGCTACGACTGATTCACGCGTCGGTGCGCGTCAGTGTGATGCGCCGAGCCCACCGGTCGCAGACAGACGTGCGTGTGCGCG
>DAIOTI010000016.1:0-2157 GCA_036752105.1 Ilumatobacteraceae bacterium
TTCTGGGACGAGCCTGACTTCTTGCTCATTGACATGCCCCCTGGTACGGGCGACATCGCGCTCAGTCTCAGCCAGTACCTGCCGCGCGCCGAGGTGTACGTGGTCACGACTCCGCAGCCGGCCGCTCAGAAAGTGGCGCGATTGTCGGCGGCGATGGCGGAGAAGGTCAACTTGCCCGTCAAGGGAGTCATCGAGAACATGTCGTGGTTCACCGGCGACGACGGCAAGCGTTACGAGTTGTTCGGTGCAGGAGGTGGACGCGAGTTGGCAGAGGAACTCGAAGTGCCACTGCTAGCGCAGATCCCGCTTGTCACACAGCTCCGTGAGGGAGGGGATGACGGACGTCCCATTGCTGCCGTCGCACCAGATTCAGAACCAAGCCGTGCTTTCTTTGCACTTGCAGAGAAGATCGAGCAGATGGCGCCAAAGAAGCGCTTCAGCAAGGGTCTGAAGCTCATCTGACCTGTACGGTGAGTGAGTCGACATCATCTTCGAATAATCAAGGAGCACCCGTGGATCTGCGCATCGGAGTCACACAATCACCTCGCGAGATCTCGATCGAACTTGCCGATGATGATGCACTTCGCGACGACGTGAAGGCGCGTGTCGAGGCCGCGCTCAGTGGTGCAGTCGACACGTTGTGGATCACCGACAAGCGTGGGCGTGACGTGGCAGTTCCGTCGCAAAAAATCGCGTACGTCGAGATCGGCTCAAGTGGCATCGACCGTCGCATCGGCTTCGGCGGTTGATCTGACTCCACTACTTCGCCACCGACTGGTGTTTGTCACCGGAAAGGGCGGCGTCGGAAAATCCACTGTCGCAGTCGCGCTCGCACGGGTGGCTGCAAGACGGGGGCTGCGCACTCTGTTGTGCGAGATGGATGCCAAAGGCTCCGTTGCTGCACGAGTCAGTGGTGATGCGCTCACGTTCGAGCCCCGACTGGTGGAGCCGAATCTTTGGGCAATGGTGATGGACACCGAGCAGTCTCTTCGCGAGTACCTCCGACTGTTCGTGCGAATTCCGCTGATCACCAAAGTCACTCCACTCGCAGCAGTGTTCGATTTTGTCGCAGATGCAGCGCCCGGTGTGAAGGAAATTCTCGGAATCGGAAAACTGTGCCACGAAGTGCGACAGGAAAACTACGACATCGTCATCGTGGATTCAGAAGCCACCGGACACATCGTCAGCCAGATTGCTGCCCCACGGATAGTCGGACAACTTGCTGGCATCGGCATGTTGCGAGATCAGACCGAATGGATGGCACGCATTCTCGAAGATGAGAAACTGTGCACCGTCGTTCCCGTGGTCGTGCCTGAAGAGCTCGTCGTCAATGAAACAATCGACTTGGTCAAGTCACTTCGTTCGCAGACGAAGACGGACGTCTCATGGGTGGTGCTCAATCGCACAGAGGCGCTGCTAATGGCCACAAATGACGAGCCGACCTGGGCTGCAGTGCGCGCTGTCTTGTCATCGTCGTCGTGTGAGTCGCTGGAACGAGCACTCAAGGCGCGCGAGCTTCAACGTGTCGCTGTCGATGAGCTGCAAGAAGCTGTCGACAAGCTCGAATACATCGTGATGCCGGAGATTGGTGGTTGGGGAGACGGCGACTCGATGCTCGATGTCGACGAGGTCTTGGTGGAGCGACTGGGTGAAGAACTGTGAGTGCTGACGACCAGCTGAACAATCTGCACGGACGGTGCGTGATCGTGTGTGGCCCTGGAGGTGTCGGTAAGACGAGTGTTTCTGCAGCAATTGGTAAAGCACTCGCGGTGTCTCGTGGACGCGTCGTGGTGCTGACTATCGACCCTGCGAAGCGACTTGCGCAGTCTCTCGGTTTGGCACTATCGGGAAATGAAGTAGTCGAAGTTGGTGGTGGGCTGTGCGCCACCATGCTGGATGCGAAAGCTGGCTGGGACGACTTGGTACGCAGATTTGCGCCCGATGCTGCAGCAGCCGAGCGGTTGTTGCGCAATCCGTTGTACCAGAACATCACGGCTCGGTTCGTCAACAGTCATGACTACATCGCGATGGAGCGACTCTACGAGTTGAGTTCGAACACTGACTTCGATGTCGTCGTTGTCGATACGCCTCCATCCCGCAACGCACTCGACTTTCTCAATGCAATGTTTACAAACGATCTTACTCGTATTGGTGATA
>DAIOTI010000016.1:2167-13048 GCA_036752105.1 Ilumatobacteraceae bacterium
ATGCACCAGATCGGATGGCCGAGTTCTTTGGTGGACGACTCGTGCGGTGGCTCACGATTCCTTATCGAAACAGGTTCCTCGGATTGGCATCACGACCGTTCTTTCAGATTGCCGACCGAGTTCTGGGCGCGCGCTTTCTGACCGACATCATCGAGTTCTTCGTGCTGTTGCAGGCGCTCGAGGAGGGCTTTGTCGAACGGGCGCGACTCGTCAGGGCACTACTCGATTCTCCTGAGTGTGACTATGTCGTCGTCACCGGCCTCGGTGCAGATTCTGTGCGCGAAGCCAACTATCTGCTCGATCGCATCGACGCCCGAACCTCACGACAACCCACTGTCCTTGTAAATCGCAAGATGCCGTGCCCGGTTGAGAACGATAGGGCGGGCGATATCGAGAGTGATGTCACTGCCGCTGGTGAACTGGCCGCGCGCACCGGCTGCGACAGTGAGTCAGTCGAGCGAGTTCTCTCGGCGCTTCAGATTGCGCAGCGAGCCCAATCTCGGCGATGCTCAGAGCACACTGAGGTCTGCGAGCAATTGAGAACACGTGGTGTTCGAGTTCTCGAGGTGCCAGACATGGCGGTCGACGCGGTGGCAGTGGTCGACCAGATAGCCCAGAGCCTCATCGCCAAGTAGGGCAGACTGTCTGCGGAGGACAGTTCATGGCGACCATCGGAGAACTCGCACGACAGCACACGGCACTTTCGAAAGAAGGTGTGTCTCATCTGCAGGCATTGACAGGCGAGTGGGGAATGCTTGCTGACTTGTGCTTTGCCGACCTGCTTCTTTATGTGCCGACAACCGAGGGAACTTGGCTCGTCATTGCACAAGTTCGAGCAGCCACCGGACAGACCTTGTATGTCGTCGACTGGGTCGGTTCGTCCGCAAACGACACTGAAGTCGCATTGCTATCTGCCGCGTTCGACTCACGGACCATCACCGAGGGTGAGATCATGGTCGAAGACTTGGTGGACCCATGCTTCATGACGGCAATTCCGGTTGTGCACGAGGGCAAGAGCATCGCGGTGCTGACACGAGAATGGAGTACCAGGGGCGCTCGTCAGCCGGGCCAGTTGGAGCGCACGTATCAAGACTTGTTCGCGCGCTTCGCCGACATGATTGCTGCCGGATTGTTCCCATTTCCAGGTCGTGTAGCGGACAGCAGCGTGGCTCCACGAGTGGGAGACGGAGCAATCGTGCTCGATGAGAACGCAGTAGTGGTCTACGCGTCGCCGAATGCGACATCGGCACTTCACCGTGTCGGCATCAGTGCAAACGTCGTCGGTCAGACACTTGCTGAAATGGGCATCATCGACAGCCCAGTTCGTCAGGCATTCGAACGAAAAGAGCCTGTCGTCGAAGAATTCGAACAGACTGCTGATGTCACGTTGTTGACCCGCTGTCTTCCGGTGTTGGGAAGCTCTGATGGTTCGGAACCAGTGGTTACTGGCGCAGTCATGTTGCTACGAGATGTCACCGAACTTCGCCGGCGTGACCGCCTGTTGCTCTCAAAAGATGCCACGATCCGTGAGATTCACCACCGCGTGAAGAACAACTTGCAGACCATTTCCGCGCTGCTTCGATTGCAGGGTCGCCGGCTCAAGTCGGACGAGGCTCGTGAGGCAGTGGCTGAATCAGTTCGACGAATTCGAACCATCGCACTCGTTCATGAGACCTTGTCGCGCGAACCTGGTGACGACGTCGTCTTCATCGAGATCGTCCGGCCACTGTTGCGCTTGTCCGAAGAAGGGCTGCAATCACCTGACAGGCCCGTGCGATTTGTCGTGAACGGTGATGGTGGGCGCATTCCGGCCACGATTGCGACACCGTTGTCAGTTGTCGTGACAGAACTCCTTCAGAATGCGATCGATCACGGTTTCCCTGAAGGTGAAGGCGGTGGGACGGTTGTCGTGACGTTGGAGTCGAATGACACGGTGCTGACGATCAAGGTCATCGATGACGGACGCGGACTCTCAGACGAGTTTGATCTCTCTGCGGCAACCGGCCTCGGTCTGTCGATTGTTCGTACTCTCGTGACGACCGAGCTGGCGGGAACAATCGACATGCGTCAACCAACGAGTGAGGAATTGACTGAAGCCAACCTGACATTGAGGTCGGGATATCGCGGAACAGCGGTCGAACTCTGTGTTCCGCTTCGTGTTGATTAGATCAAGCGTCAGCCGCGCGAAACGAAGGTGACTGGCGTTCAGCCGGCCGCAGCAGCCGCAGCAGCGAGGCGTTGAGCACGCGCACGAGCGGCCCGCTCGCGACGAATCTGACGTCGTTCGTCTTCTGAAGTGCCACCCCAGATACCAGTGTCCTGGTTTGTTTCGAGCGCAAAATCGAGGCACTCAACCTGAACTGGGCATTCGCAACAGACGCTCTTTGCTTTCGAGATCTGAAGTAGTGCTTGGCCGGTTGTGCCGACGGGGAAGAAGAGTTCTGGATCGGTGTCGCGACAGGTCGCGAGGTTTCTCCAGGTGTAGTCGGCATTTCCGAGGGCCAGGCTGGACGCGAGGATTGACACGTCAGATTCCTTCTTGGGGGTTCAGGGGCGCTGGGCGCCACGGTGGACTTGCTGGGCGCATCGGGCGAACCGGTGCGAGGCAACGCTACGACCGTCTTCAGTGAATGGCAAGAGGTTCGCCCAAGTTGCATCTATGTCATTTGGTGACGCTCGGTGCCGACATTGATTCGTTCTCATTCGCACGAACAACAGCCTCTGGTAAACCTTGTTCGCAATGAAATCGGGACAGGGGGGAAGATGACAACAACGCGTTATCCACAGGTCATCGCCCATCGAGGCGCCTCAAGGCGCGAGCCCGAGAACACAATCGCGGCGTTCCGGGCTGCAGGCGAGATCGGCTCCGATGCAGTTGAGTTGGATGTTCGACGCCTTGCTGACGGCGAACTGGTGGTTAACCACGATGCTCATCTTGCAGACGGCCGTTCTTTAGTCACGTTGACACGTGATGACGTTCCTGGGAATGTGCCCTCGTTGAGTGTCGCACTGGATGCCTGCGAAGGAATGTGGGTGAACATCGAGATCAAGAACGACCCATCAGAGCCGGACTATGACCCCCGCGATGTCGTGGCAGGTCGTGTCGCCGAGTTACTGCACGGTCGCGGTGAACCAGAACGCTGGCTCATCTCGTCGTTTCGTCGCGAGACGATCGTCGCCATTCGCGACCTGTCACCCAACGTGCGCACTGCTTGGCTCATGACTCACTGTGATGCGCGCGGAGTGAAGGCACTTGCGCGGGCACTTGCGTCGGAAGGACACAGTGCTTTGCATCCGTGGCACAAGTCAGTCACCCAAGAGATGCTCGATGAATTCCATCAGCAGGGTTTGGACGTCAACTGTTGGACCTGTGACGACGAAGGTGACATGGAGCGACTCATTGCATGGGGAATCGATGGCATCTGCACGAATGTGCCTGATGTGGCCCTCAGTGTGCGACGGTCACTGCTGGGGAAATGACTGCACCAAACGCACGGCATCGGGAACATGTTCAAAGCGCAGTTCCTTAACCTCGCCCAAGTAGTCGCCGTCCATTTGATACGGAAACGCTCGTTCATTAGACACGACAACTTGTGAGACATTCGACTGCACGTTGAGCCAAGAATTTGACGTCACGCCACCACCACGCAGGGCAGTACCGACTGACCGCAAAATTTTTGTCGCGTTCATTGAAGTGAATGTGACCACTGAGAGCCCCTTGGTGAGATCGGTCGATGGAACGAGGTCGAAGGGTCGAGGACCGAGATAGGTATATGGGTTCGTGTTCATGACGATGGTGAAGTAGGCCCCACCAATGGTCGTGTTCGAAGCGCCACCGACGTCCACGGTGAAATGTGGTCGGCGACGGTCGTAGTCGAATGCCCATGTGCGAAGAGCCGCGACGACAAACAACGGATGACCTGCGTACCGCTTCAGTGCAGCACGTTGTTCGACGCGCTTGACGACGGCGGCGTCGTAGCCGACTCCGGTGTGGAAGGTGAAGTATCGACCATTGACTTTGCCGAGGCCGACCGACTTGATGTCGCCTCTTCCGAGCGCATCGATGATGAGGTCGACCGAGGCCAGTGCATCGTTCGGCATGCCCAGGGTCCGTGCGAACACATTGGTGCTACCGCCTGGCAGCACGGCGAGCGCGGTGTCGCTTCCTGCAACTCCGGTGGCGACCTCGTTCAGGGTGCCGTCCCCGCCGTATGCGACCACAGCATCGAGCCCCCGCATCGCCGCATCTTGGGCGAAGCGAGTGGCATGGCCCCGCCGGTTGGTCTCGACCACCTGCACGTCGTGGTGGCGGGACAGCCGCTGGTGAACCACCACGGTGTTCCGGGCGGTCACCGACGACGCAAAGGAATTGACGATTAACAGCAGTCGCAAGGGGCTTTACGGTACCAGCGGGTCTGCGACGACGGTCACGCCACGACTTTGGGAAGAACTTTGTGCCAGTTGGGTCATCTCCGATTGTGTGGGTAACAATGGTCACCCTATGAACGTGATCGTGTGCGTAAAGCAAATCCCCGATCCGGCGGCACCTGGTGCCCTCGATGCGGGAACCAACACCCTCAAGCGTGACGGCAAGCTCGTCATCGACGATTCCGACATGTACGGCGTCGAGATGGCATTGCAACTCGTCGACGCGGCCGGCGGTGGCGAAGTCAACCTCGTGTCGATGGCGCCAAATAGCGAGACATCTGGAATGCGTACCGCACTCGCGATGGGTGCAGCCAAGGGTGTGCTCGTGTCAGACCCGGCACTTCAAGGAAGCGATGCGTTGACAACAGCAAAGATTCTCGCCGCCGCCGTGCAGAAGCTCGGAGGTGCAGATCTCATCATTGCTGCAACCGAATCGTCCGATGGTTACACCGGAACCGTCCCCGAACAGATGGCTGAGGTGCTTGGCCTTCCTTCAGTGACGTTTGCAAAGAAGGTGTCTGTCGACAGCGGCACTCTGAAAGTCGATCGTCAGACTGAATCTGGGTATGACGAAGTCTCTTGTCCGATGCCGGCAGTCATCAGCGTGACTGCCGGTGTGGTCGAGCCGCGTTATCCGTCATTCAAAGGAATCATGGCAGCAAAGAACAAGCCGATTGAAGAGGTGAAAGCTTCGGACCTCGGAGTCACGCCAGTTGGTTGGGAAGGTGCTGGTCAGAAAATCTCTGGCGTCGCCCAAGCAGAAGCCCGTCAAGCCGGTGAGATCATCGAAGATGACGGAGAAGCATTCGGCAAGATCGTCGGGTTCCTCGAGAACCTGAAAGTCATCTGAGAGCAGTCAGGAGAACAGCAATGGCACTCAACAATATTTGGGTCTTCGCACAAGCTGCGAACGGTGCACCAACAAGCGCCACACTTGAACTGCTCACCAAGGCACGTTCATTGTCGTCCAATGTCACTGCCTTCATGGGCGGTGACGGCAACTCCATCGCGGCAGCACTCGGTGAGTACGGCGCAACAAAGGTGTATTCAGCAGACCACGGCCCGCACCTTCCTGGAGTTGCAATTGCGTCCGCGATGAAGTCCGTGATCGATGGTGGCGACAAGCCTGACCTCATCATGTTCCCGCAGAACTACGAGGGCCGCGACACCATGTCGCGCCTGTCGGTGAAGTTGAACAAGACAGTTATCACCAACAACATCGACATCGCAGACAGCGGAGACGGCGTCACGACAGTCACACCGATCTTTGGTGGGAACACTCTCGTCAGCACCACGTTCACCGGTGAAGGCCCGTTCCTCGCGGCATTCCGCCCGAAGAGCTTCGCTCCTGAAGCCTCAGGTGGTGGCGCAGCAGCCGTCACTGCCGTGCAGGTTCCAGACCTCGGTGCCGCAGGTGGCGCGAAGGTGTTGGCTGTGCATGTCGAAGAGACGACAGGTCCGAAGCTCGATGAAGCCGACGTGGTGGTCTCTGGTGGCCGTGGCCTCGGCGAATCTGACAAGTTCGCCATGGTGGAAGATCTCGCCAAGATTCTGAAAGGTGCACCTGGCGCATCACGGGCAATCGTCGACGCCGGTTGGGTGCCCTATAGCTACCAAGTTGGTCAGACTGGCAAGGTCGTGAAGCCGAGTGTGTACATCGCTGCCGGCATCTCGGGTGCCACTCAGCACATGGTCGGAATGAAGGGTTCAAAGAACATCATCGCCATCAACAAGGACAAGGAAGCGCCGATTTTCGGTATCGCAGACTTGGGCATCGTCGGTGACGTGCACAAGGTGCTGCCGAAGCTCATCGAAGCGCTCAAGTCCCGCTGACGAACTTCAGTTACTAGTAGAAGACGCCGCCGTCAGGCGGCGTCTTTTGCATGTATGGCACACGCCAGCCCTGTCGCGGAGTCGTCGATGGTGAGTTGAAGGGACCAGCCGGTCAGCGGCTCGTTCATATCCCAGAGATGACAGGTGAGGCCTGCGATGCGCGCTCCGAGTTCGTCTGGGTCGGTCGGCCACGAGTCACCGAGATCAAAAAACTGATGCAAGAACCACCATGACAGTGATCGACCGTTTGCACGGCCACGCCGCCGGCCGTGAGCACCGCCACTAGATGCGGCCCACACCAACCATCGAAGGACAAGTGAGCTGTCGACCTCACACCTACGTGCGTCCGTCATGCCAAGAGCACCCATTGCCGCGAGGCCGTCACCTTCGACGATCGCAATGTCAGCACGACCATTCGAAGATGCCGTCCACGGTTCCACCAGCAGGCGAAAAGCTGCGGTGGTCTCAGGGTCATCGATGCATTCTGATGAGGTCGTGGAGATAGTTGTCGTTGCCGGAGCCGGTGGTGCAGGGAATTGCCCACCATCATCTGTGTACGTCGGTACGTCGTATGCAGGTTCCCAGGATTGAAGCGCAAATGGCATGTCGAGTGTCGTGAACTCATGAGAGTCAATGACATCGCCGCGAAGTGCCCGCTCATGCGCCACGAGGGACCTGTCTGGTGATGAATCAAGATGTGGTGAAAGGTCTGCCCACGAGTGATGGACGGCGAGGATTTCACTTGTCGGACCTGGCATGAACGTGCGAAGAGAATCATCGAGTGCCCGACATGCAAACTCTGCCGGGGCCCACAATGCCAAGCGGTAGTTCGCGAGTGTGGCGATAGGCCACACTTGTCGGCCAGTTTTTACTGCCGAGGTGCAAGCGTCACGAATCCGCACGAGGCGCTTCCAATCACTGTCAGACACGGTGTCATCGACAAGTCGAACGAGGCCGTCGAGATCGACTCGATCGACGAGTTGCCGCCAACTATCGGTGATGTCTTCGTAGCTCTCGGATGACATCAGATGAGCGGCCACGGATGGCGTCGACCTGAATGGTCAACAGGAAACTGAGGATTTTCCAGGAGGTACCTCACACGTTGTTGCAAAGCATCGATCTCGTCGTCATCGAGAAGCGCCGCGAGGCCGAGAGGAACCTTGTCAAGAAGGGGTGTGGCGGCCTCCAAGAGCTGGGAGGGAATGTCTTCGTCTGCAAAGTCCCAGATGACTGTTCGCAACTTGAAATCAGAACTGAAGCACACACCGTGGTCGATACCCCATAGATGATCCTCATGATCAAGCAGAATGTGGCCGCTTTTTCTGTCGGTGTTGTTTGCAATGAAGTCAAAGAAGGCGAAGTGGCGTAGGCGGTCATGCAGGTCAGGTCGTGACTCGAAGATGCTGAAGTAATGCTCGTGAGGATCGGCATCGATGAAGAGCTGTAGAGAACCCTCACCGAAGGGTCCGTCGCGCACGATGGTGGGTGGCACTAGATGTAGCTCCAGTGCTTCACTGAGTACGCGGGCAGCGACCTCACGCTTGTACAGCCCGGGTGGAAAATCCCAGAGCGGGCGTTCTCCGCGAAGAGGTTTGTACACGGCGTGGCCGTACCCGTCTGCGCATTCGAGGCGGACCAAGAGGGTCGCATTGCTGCTTCCTGCGAGACGTCCGATGACTTCGATGTTGCCGTTCGTCAACAATTCGTCAATGTCGTCGGTCTCTGTGGCGTACAAACCAGCCATGATTTCAATTCATGCGGGGGCACGCGTGTCCGCGTGGATCTTTGGGTGCGCCGCACCAGCGACACGGTTCACGACCACCAGCGACAGATGTGTCTGCGGCATTACAAAAGGCTTCGGCCTGTTCGGGAGAGATGAACAATCGAACTCGACCAGCGAGGGCATCGTCTTCGTCAAGGGCGTCGTCCTCGTCCATGGCAGTCATTTCAGTCTCGCTGTCATCGCTGTCACCGATGACTAATTCGTCGAGTTGTATGAACATGCGCATACCACTGCGGTCGTATCCGAGGCCGATGGTGCCGAGCACGAAATCTATTTCAACATTCCTCTGTTGAAGTGAAGCATCAGGCAACATCGATCGAGACTCCGGAAGATCTTTCAGCAGGTTCCGAAGATGTTGTGAGATGGCCGCAACTTGTTGCTTCTCGCACTTCACATTGAGAGTGCGTTCCTCAGCCTTGATCTGGATAAAGAAGGTGCGTTGGCCCGGCTCACCGATGGCTCCGGTGCGGAACGCATCTGCATCGTCGAACTCGTAGAGAAAACTCATGTCAGCTTGGACGCAAGTCTGAGAGTGAACCACCAGTTGAATTGACGGTGAGTACGACAGGACCTGAAGTCATGTACGCCACCGCGCTCACAGAGCACGTGCCGATGACGATGCGTTGGAACAAGTCGAGATGCGTACCCATCGCGTGGGCGATGAGGGCCTTGATCGGGTCGGCATGACTGACGCACACGACGACACCCCCACGATGTCGCTCTCGCAGCTTGTCGACAGTGGTGGCCATGCGCGACTGCATGTCCGTGAAGCTCTCGCCGTCTGGAAATCGAAACGTCGACGGTGCGCGTTGGACAGTCGACCATTCCGGTTTCTTCATGAGTGCCGAAAGTTTGGCTCCTGTCCATGCCCCGAAATCACACTCCAATAGACCCTTCTCGATCTGGACACGTTGACCAAGTGTCTTTCCGATAGGTGCAGCCGTTTCGCGGGCGCGTTCGAGCGGAGATGAATAGATGGCGTCCACTCGCGGTAAGTCCGCCAAGCGACGGGCCACAGTCTCTGCTTGTTCGCGTCCGGCGTCAGAGAGATGAAGTCCGGCGGCGCGACCGGGGAGCACCTGCCCGGTAGTGGGTGTCTGGCCGTGTCGTACGAACAGCATCAACGTGGAAGTCGGCGATGATGATGCTTTGGCGCGCGGCATACACGCAAACTATTGCGGTAGGTGTCGCGATGCCAATCTAAGGTCGAACACATGTCACCGGCCGGTACACGTGGCGATTCGCTGAGTGCGCTCATCGCCGACATCACTTCATGTCGTGCATGTCCGCGATTGGTCGCATGGCGAGAGGCCGTGGCAATCGAGAAGCGGGCGTCATTCAAGAATGATGACTACTGGGGTCGACCAGTGCCAGGTTTCGGGGACGAACATGCGCGAATTCTCGTCCTCGGACTGGCTCCGGCCGCACACGGCGCGAATCGGACGGGGCGCATGTTCACCGGTGATCGCAGTGGAGACTGGTTGTACAGAGCGATGCACAAATGCGGGCTCGCGAACCAGCCGACATCAACGGATCGTCTCGACGGACTAGAGCTCTCTGGTGCGTATGTGGCCGCTGCGGTCAGGTGTGCTCCGCCAGATAACAAGCCGACTCCTGAAGAGCGAGACACATGTCGAGGTTTTCTTTCACGAGAGATTGCCTTGCTCTCGAGTGTTCGAGTGGTCGTGTGCCTCGGGTCATTCGCCTACGACGCCGCATGTCGAGAATTCGGCGTTCGGCCAAAGCCAAAGTTCGGGCACGGAGTGGTGGTTGGAGCAGAGTCGGTGACCCTGGTTTGTTCGTACCATCCGAGTCAGCAGAACACCTTCACCGGAAAACTCACCGAGAAAATGCTTGATGATGTCTTTGCGACAGCGCTCGATCTGTCACGAATGTGATCTAGGCGTCGAGAGCTTTCTTTACCATCGCAGCAGCATGGCTGTGTGCAGCGTGTGCGTCGTCGAGCATCGCGAACATCGAGAAGAACCCGTGGAACATGCCTAGGTAACGGGCAACCGATGCATTGACACCGTTCTCCATGAGTCGCCGCCCGTATTCCTCGCCTTCGTCTCGGAGGGGATCGAACTCTGCTGTAATCACGAGTGCAGGTGGAGCGCTCGCAAGAACTGCGTCGCTCGCCATGATGGGGGACACGCGCGGGTCCTCTGGTTGCGCCACTCCGCCGATGAAGTGATCCCAGAACCATCGCATTGCATCTGCAGTGAGCAGGGGGCCATCTTTGTTTTCTTCGTATGACGGCGAAATCATGTGTGCATCGGTCACCGGATACACGAGAAGTTGGAACTTGAGTGGTACGGGCTGAAGTTGTGCAACGAGGGCTGCCAGATGTCCACCCGCTGAGTCGCCACCAACCGCAAGGCGAGTTGCGTCGACACCAAGTGAGTCAGCATTTTCGTGGGCCCATCGCAAAGCCGTCAGACAATCCTCCAGCGCTGCTGGGTATTTGTGCTCGGGGGCGAGTCGATAATCCACCGAAAGCACTGCATGTCCGGTGCGATTTGCGAGCGAGCGACAACCGCCATCATGGGTGTCGACACTTCCGATCACCCAGCCGCCCCCGTGGAAGTACACGAGTAGGCCGGTCACGTCTGACGAAGGTCTGTAGAGGCGGCAGGGAATACCGCTCGCATCGACGTCGCGAATCTCGTGCACCTCTTCTGTCGATGGCACACGCATGGCCTCGTACATCGCTCGCGCAGCTTGTGGCGACTGTTCATTCAGTGCGGGAGCACCTGATGCCGCCATGAGGTCGGCGATGGCTTGAGCTTGTGGGTGCAGGGGCATGGTGTCTCCTAATGGCTTGCGTCGGACGAGGG
>DAIOTI010000017.1:0-8581 GCA_036752105.1 Ilumatobacteraceae bacterium
CCTTGCTTCCGCCCGTGCGACGGCGTTCGCGCTCGATGAGCCAATCGGCAAAACGCGTGAGCGGAATCGTGACCAGGAGAAAGATAAATGCTGCAGCCACATAGGGGGTGAAGTTCGCAAATTTCGACTTGTCGATGCCCGCTTGTCGAAGGATCTCGATGGGTCCGATCAGGCTGACGAGAGCGACATCTTTCTGAAGGCTGACCAGGTCATTGACCAAGGGTGGAACGACGCGCCTGACGGCTTGCGGCAATACGACATGACGCATGGTTTGCACACTCGACAGCCCGAGCGATCGAGCAGCGGCGCGTTGACTCTCATGAACACCTTCAATACCTGCTCGAAGAACCTCGGACACGTACGCGCTGTATGTGAGAACCAATGCGACTGTTCCCCAAAGAAGTGGACTGTTCCACGGTCTCTCGAGACCGAGCCCCGGCACGCCGAATCCGATGAGGTAGATCCACAGGAGGACAGGCACGCCTCGCATGACATCCACAAACGCGACGGTGAACATTCGCAGTGGAAACAATGCTGGAGACCTTGAGTTGCGTAGTAACGCGACGGTGAGCGCGGCAACGAAGATGAGTGGCACCGACCACAAGAAGATCTTGACGTCAAGGACGAACGCTTCGAGGAGACGTGGAAACGACGACGTGAATTGGTCGAAGTCGAAGAAGGATGCGCGAACTCGGTCCCAGCGAGGCATTCGAGGGACGAGCAAAATGAGCGCGACCAGCACGATCATCGTGCTGGTCGTAGCGATGGTCAATGAATGACGTCTCTGACGCCGCTCGAAGTCGGCGCGCCGAGGATCCGAGTTGGACACCGACGCGCCGACTTTCTCGAGCTGTAATCGAGTGTTAGAGCGACAGAACTGGCGCGCCGGTCTTGTCGGAGAGCCATTGGTTCTCAATCGCGGCGAGCGTTCCAGCAGACTTCAACGTGGCAAGCGCGACATTGACGCACTCGACGAGCGGATTGTCGAGATCGAATACTAAGCCGAATTCATCTGCGGTCACGCCGCTCTGTGCGGGGAACTGGCCGATGACCTTGGAACCCTCGATCTCGACGGCGGAGATGTAGAAGGCGGTCGGCAAGTCGACAACAATCGCATCGATCTGCTTCGCCTCGAGCGCAGCCTTTGCTCCGGCGTTGTCGTCGTATGCGAACGGCTCGGCATCGGGCTGGATGATGTTGGTGATGAATTCAAGGCTCGTCGTGCCTGCCTGTGCGCCGAACTTCAATCCCTTCAGATCTGCAACGGACGTTGCGCCAGATGCTGCGGAGTCGGCGAAACCGACGATGGCCTGATTCGTGGTGTAGTACGCGTCGCTAAAGCTCACTGTCTTCTTGCGTTCGTCGGTGATCGAGAATTGCTGCAGGTTGAAGTCGTAATTCTTCGCACCTGGCTGAATTGCTTCATCGAAAGACGTGCGCACCCAAGAGACGTTCTCCTTCGAGAAGCCCAGCTCGTCGGCAACGGCATATGCAACTGCTGCTTCGAAGCCCTCACCACTCTCCGGTGCGTCGTTCACGACCCATGGTTCATACGCCGGTGTGCCAGTTGCGATGGTGAGCTTGCCCTCAGCAAGAGTCTTGCCCGAGGTGCACTCATTTCCAGCGCCGCCTGATGCTTCTTCTGACGCGGCTGCGGTGGTGTCGGTAGAGGAGTCACTGCCTCCGCATGCCGCCAGCAGCGTGAGGCTGACGAGTGCGGCTGCGAGTGCGCGCTGGTGGGTTCGCATGGATTGCCTTTCGGTAGAAGTGATGGCCAACAAGTGCCGAAGCGACACTAGCAAGGAAACAATTAATCCCGACCTGTTCTGTCGGGAATTGACGGTTGACAGTGAGACGAAAATCGTTTTAGTGTCTCAATGTGGCGTTGTTCACAGATGACCGACTGGAAGCTGGCGAGACCATTGTCCCGCGCGACTTTGTCGGAGAGTCGCCAGTTGAATCCATTGTTCTTGCGGCACGAGCGTCGGTGCGTCGATGGGGCTGGGACAAAGTCACCATGGACGACATCTGCGCTGAGGCGGGGGTTTCGCGAGCCACGTTGTACCGCATGTTCCCTGGTGGCCGCGATGTCCTCTTCGACGCGATGCGAGAGGTTCGGCGCCGAGAGTTCTTCGAAAAGTTGCGTTCGAAAGTCGAAGGAGCCGACACGTTCGAAGAATTCATCGTCAGGGCCATCACTGTTGCTTCGGTCGAACTTCGCGACGACACCGAACTCGCGACGATGATCGCCACGACACCAGGTGAAACCCTCGGTCACCTCACCATCAGCGACGTCCCTCACATCGTGAGCTCGGCAACGTCGTTTCTGGCACCACTTGCCGAGCGATTCGTGAGTCGCGAGGAAGCAGAGCAGATGCTCGAGGTCATCTCGCGACTCGTCATCTCCGTCTTTCTTGCACCTTCGAAGCATTTCAACTTTACGGACGAGGCGAGTGTTCGCAAGTTTGTGCACAGATACGTTCCGCAATCGCTTCTAACAATCTAGTCAAAAACGAAACTCTTGATCCAGGGAGGACACATGAGCATCACTGAGAACACCAACAAGGAAATGATCGGCCGTGACGACATCAACGATGTCGAAGCGATTCTTTCGATCACCAATCACGATGTTGACGCAGTCAGTCACATCGTGAAGAACAACGCAGATTCGCTCTTCACGTGGGACTATTCCTTGGCGCGACCGCAATTGCGTAAGTTGTACGAGAAGGCAAAGACTGGCCAATGGAACGGCACCACCGACCTTCCCTGGGACACCGAAGTCGACAACGAGAAGCAGATCGCATACGACCAGCAGATGCTCGGCGCCGGTCTCGACCCGACGCTGTATTCAGAAACTCCGCTCGCGAAGTGGGGCGACAAGGAATGGATCGAATTCGGTATCGAAGGTCGTCGTTGGCAGTTGTCGCAGTTCCTCCATGGGGAACAAGGTGCGTTGTTGTGTACCGCCAAGATCACAGAGACGGTGCCGTGGTACGACGCCAAGTTGTATGCGAGCACCCAAGTGGTGGATGAAGCGCGGCATGTCGAAGTTTTTGCTCGTTACTTGGAGGAGAAGATGGGTGGCGAGTATCAGATCAACGCACACCTTCGTCTCTTGCTCGACGACATCATCAACGACAGTCGCTGGGACATGACCTATCTCGGCATGCAGATCATGGTCGAAGGTCTCGCCCTCGCAGCGTTCGGTTTCTTGCACCAGCTGACGAACGAGCCGCTCCTGCGTCAGCTGCTTCGCTATGTCATGAGCGATGAAGCCCGTCACGTGGCATTCGGTGTCCTGAGTCTCCAAGAGGCATACACACAGATGTCTGACGCGGAAATAAAGGAACGCCAAGAGTTTGCCTTCGAAGCGAGCGTGCGGATGCGTGATCGGTTCCTGCAACAGGAAGTGTGGGACCGCATGGGCATTGACACCCGTGTGATGGCACCGCTCATCCTCCATGATCCGCAGCGTCAACTGTTCCAGCAGATGTTGTTCTCCAAGATCGTGCCGAACTGCAAGAAACTGGGTCTTCTCGACCGCAATGACAAGTGGTTGCGCCGTCGCTTCGAGGAGCTCGGCGTCATCCAATTCGAAGATTGGGTCGACACCGGCGAGGAATACGCAGACTTCGAGCTCGGCAAGGACATCGCCCCAGCCACCGAGGCCTGACCAGTCGTCCCGACTCAATCGAGCGGGGACTGTTCAGCCGTAGTCACTACCATTCACAGGGTCATGGCTCTTTTCGGCGACGTCCTCACCGCAATGATCACTCCGTTTCGGAGTGACGGTTCGCTCAATGTCGACGAGGCTGTTCGTCTTGCGCGATGGCTTCAGGACAACGGCAATGACGGTCTTGTCGTGTCGGGCACGACGGGTGAGTCGTCGACGCTCACCGATGACGAGAAGTTGACGCTCTGGGAAGCGGTGGCATCTGCTGTCACTATTCCGGTCGTCGCCGGAACTGGCTCGAACGACACTGCACATTCGGTGCATCTCACCAGGGAAGTCACGAAACTCGGTGTGGCCGGAATTCTTGCGGTTGGCCCGTATTACAACAGGCCATCACAGTCGGGGATTGCAGCGCACCTACGCGCCATGGCCGACGCCACCACATTGCCCGTGGTTGTGTACGACATTCCTGTCCGAACCGGACGGAAGATCTCGACTGCGACTCTGCTTGATTTGGCCCACAATGTGAAGAACGTGCGAGCGGTCAAAGATGCCGCAGGCAACCCTGCAGAGACTGCGAATCTCATGGCTAAGGCACCGTCGAGTTTCGAGCTCTATAGCGGTGACGACGGGCTGACCCTTGCGTTTCTCGCGTATGGCGGCACCGGTGTCATCGGTGTGGCCACCCATTGGTCTGGGGCTGATCACAAGGAGATGATCACTGCGTTCAAAGCCGGCGATGTGCAGCGAGCGCGTCGGGTGAATGACCGCCTGTTGGAGAGCTACGCATTCGAGACGGGCGACGAAGCACCGAATCCGATTCCTACGAAGGCGATGATGACTCTTCTCGGGTTTGACGTCGGCGATGCACGACTGCCGATGGGTCCGGCACCAGAATTCGTTCATGAAAAAGCTGCAACCGTGCTGGCGAACTTGAATGCCGCACGTGCCGCAACCAAGTAACAGCACCATGTCGACCCCGCGACCATCGGTTCGCTTCTATTTCTTGGGAGGCTTGGGGGAGATCGGTCGCAACTGTCTGGTCGTCGAACAGAACGACGAATTGCTTCTCGTCGACTGCGGATTGATGTTCCCGTCGCCTGACATGCACGGCATCGACCTGGTGTTGCCTGACTTCACTTTCCTACGTGAGAACGCCGATCGCATCGTCGGTTGTGTCGCAACTCACGGTCATGAAGACCATGTCGGAGCACTCCAATTTCTCCTGCGTGAGATGTCGTTTCCGATCTACGGATCAGAAGTCACCTTGGGTTTGGCCGCTCATCGCATCGAAGAAGCAGGACTTCTCAATCGCACGTCGCTGATCACGGTCGCTGATGGTGAGCGGCGATTGATCGGCTCGTTCGAGGTCGAATTCTTGCCCGTCACGCACAGCGTGCCTCATGCTCACGCCATCGTGTTGCACACGTCGCAAGGTGTCGTGATTCACTCGGGGGACTTCAAGATCGACCTCACGCCCGTCGACGACCGTCGCACCGACCTTGCACGATTGGGTGCGATTGCGTCGAACAATGGTGTGCGGTTGCTCTTGGCCGACAGCACCAATGCAGAAGAGCGTGGCCACGCACCGAGCGAGCGGGAAGTCGGGGCGGTCTTGCGTCAGGTCATCGCCGAACAACGGGGACGTCGCATCATCACGGCAAGTTTCGCGAGTCACATCCATCGTGCCCAGCAACTCATCGAGGCAGCAGTGGACAACGGTCGGGTAGTCGCGACTCTTGGTAGGTCAATGCAGAAGAACGTGCGCCTCGCACTCGACCTGGGCCTCATGAACGTGCCACGTAGCGCCATCATCGACATCGACGAAGTTGCCGATCGAGACCCGGCAGACGTGCTGATTCTCGCGACAGGTTCGCAAGGTGAGCCGATGTCTGCGCTCGCATTGTTGGCACGTGGTGACAACAAGTGGGTGAAGTTGGGAGACAACGACACGGTCATTCTCTCGAGCACACCGATTCCTGGGAATGAAATGAACGTGAGTCGCGTGATCGATGGTCTCTTGCGTGCGGGTGCCCGAGTCGTGCACAGCGGAATTGCAGACGTGCATGCGACAGGTCATGCGCAGGCCGAAGACCTGAAGACGTATCTGTCGATCGTTCAGCCAGAGTGGTACGTGCCCATCCACGGCGAATACCGCCACCTTGTCGCCAATGCGGAACTAGGTGTGACCATGGGCGTTCCTCGTCGTCAGGTGCTTGTCGCTAGTGACGGCGACGTGCTCGAGTTGAGCGATGAGGGTCTTGATTTCGCCGGCCGGGTACCTGCCGCTCACTTGTACGTGGATGGCATCGTGGGCGATGTCGGTCAGGGTGTGTTGCGCGACCGTCGTGTGTTGGCCGAAGAAGGTGTGGTCGTCGTCATCGTCACCGTCGATGAAGAGACAAACGAAGTTCTCACTGGTCCTGAGATCATCACCCGTGGTTGGGTGTATGCGCCAGAAGCTGACGACTTGCTCGACGAAGCCTGTGAACATGTGGCGCAAGCTGTTGAACGCGCTCTCCGAGAGGGGACGCGCGACATTGAGACCTTGGAGCGTGAGGTGCGACGAGCAGCCGGTCGATTTGTGAATGACCGAACCAAGCGCCGCCCAATGATCGTGCCAGTCGTGATGTCGGCGTAGGCCGACACACGGAGACACGGTGATGTCGGCGTAGGCCGACAATCCACCGACGACCCCACACCCCATTGGTACGGTGAACATATGGCCGAAAAGGGCTCTTCTTCGTCACGCACGTCAAAACCACGGTCCTCATCGAAGGGTCGTGGCGGCACGTCTGCGGTCAAGACACCACCGTCTGGAACCCCTCGCGCAAGGCCCACCCTGTACGACGAAGAAAGTGACTCGTTGGCGCGCAAAGCCATGCGCGGCCGCGAGGTCGAATTCTGGGGCATTGGATGCATTGCGCTCGGGCTGCTGTTGGCGCTTTCCATCTATATCGGTGTCGCTGGCCCGGTGGGTCGCGGCATTGAGACGTCCTCTGGGTGGTTGCTCGGTCTTGGTCGTTTCGCGCTTCCTCTCGTGGCGCTCGGTATCGGTGTTGCAATGGTGCGACATCGAAGCATTGAACATCGTGCGCGGCTCACGTTCGGTTGGCTGCTCATCGTGGTTGCTTTGCTCGGGCTATTGCATGTCATCAATGGCGCCGACAAGATCGTGGCTGACGTCGATGCGATGTCGCAGGCGGGTGGTTGGGTCGGTGCACTTCTCGCCGAGCCGCTTCGTTCCACCATCAGTTGGCCAGGTGCACTGGTCGTCTTGTTCGCAGTTGCAGTCGGCGGCGTGTTGCTCGTCACCGACACCACAGTTCCGGAACTCATCGCACTCATCAAGCTGAAACTTGAACCCGCATCTGAGGCGGCGCTGACCGGTGCACGCACTTTGGTATCTGACCGTAATAGTCGCGCTCTCGATGACTTGGTCGACGTGCCGGGCGAACATGTGCCTGGTGAGCCACATTCTGTAGCCGCTAGTCGTCCATCAACACCGATTTTTGATGCCGGTGATGATCCCGACCTGGCCGCAACGAAGAAGCCTCGAGCGCCACGTAAAGATCCGGTCAAGGCCGCCGACGCGCCGGTACAGCCTCAGTTCCATCAAACAGCACCAGCTTCTTCGAATCAAAAGTCGACGCCCGCGCCGTTGCCGCTCGGACCTGCAGTACGCGCCAGCGACTGGTCATTGCCGCCCACTGATTTGTTGTCGCGCACTGAGGCACACGAAGTGAACAAGGCGCGCGTGGCTGAGCGGGGTCGCTTGTTGGAAGACTCTTTGTCATCGCACGGGGTCGACACTCGGCTGGTCGGAATGACGGTCGGCCCGACGGTCACACGATTCGAGCTTGAACTCGGATCGGGCGTGAAGGTATCGAAGGTGACCAGCCTTGATCGGGATATCGCGTATGCGATGGCGGCCACAGACGTGCGCATTCTGGCTCCTATTCCGGGTAAGTCGGCCATCGGTGTCGAAGTGCCGAATGAATCTCGTCAGTTGGTGTCACTTGGTGACCTCATCACATCCCCCGAAGCTCGTGCTGCAGTCAACCCGCTCGATGTCGCCATCGGAAAAGACATCGCAGGTCGTGCTGTCTTTCTCAACCTGGCGACGACGCCACACTTGCTCATCGCAGGTGCTACAGGCGCAGGAAAGTCGAGCGGTTTGAACAGCATCATCACGTCACTTCTCATGCGCACCACACCCGATCAGGTGCGGCTCATACTCATCGACCCGAAGCAAGTCGAGATGGGTCAGTACGCCCGTCTGCCACATCTCCTCACTGCTCCGGTGACGAACCCGAAGAAGGCTGCAAACGCCCTTAGCTGGGCGGTGAAGGAAATGGAGCGTCGATACGACTTGCTCGTGGAAGTGGGTTTCCGTGACATCGCTGGTTACAACGCTGCCTATGACCGAGGCGAGATGGAGCCGCAATCCGAAGAGGACAAGACATACGAGCGATTGCCGTACATCGTGGTCGTGGTCGACGAATTGAACGACCTCATGATGGTTGCGGCACGCGACGTTGAAGAGTGCATCACGCGCATCGCACAAAAGGCCCGCGCCGTCGGCATTCACCTCATCGTCGCCACTCAGCGACCGAGCGTCAATGTCATCACTGGCGTCATCAAGGCGAATATTCCGGCGCGCATGGCGTTTGCAGTCAGCAGTCTCACCGACAGCCGGGTCATTCTCGACCGGCCAGGTGCAGAGAAGTTGGTGGGGCAGGGCGACATGCTGCTTCTGCCCGGCAATAGCAACGTCGCGCAACGTATTCAAGGCTCGTGGGTTGGTGAAGACGAAGTGCGCAAGGTGGTGTCGCATTGGCGTCGACAGTCACCGGAAGTGGTGTACGTGAGTGGCATCGAAGGGGAAGAGTCTGGGGGTGGCCTCGG
>DAIOTI010000017.1:8591-13019 GCA_036752105.1 Ilumatobacteraceae bacterium
AAATTGTGGTGCGCGGTGGGGTCGGGTCGACATCGTTGTTGCAGCGCAAGTTGAAAGTCGGCTTTGCTCGTGCCGGCCGGCTCATGGACCTTCTCGAGGAGCGTGGAGTCGTCGGGCCAAGTGAAGGCTCAAAGGCGCGTACAGTGCTGATGACAGTCGAAGAACTCGACGCACTGCAAGGTGGCTCGTAGTTCCTCAGTCGATATCTCGATCGGAGGCGAGTGGTCATGTCCGCTCACGTATTTACTGAACTCGCACGAGGGCTTCGCTTTCCAGAAGGCCCAGTGGCGATGCCGGATGGCAGTGTCATCGTCACTGAGATGTTCGCTCATCGGCTCACCCGCGTGAAGGCAGACGGCACCACACACACGGTGGCCGAGATGCAGGGCGGTCCGAACGGGTTGGCAGTCGGGCCTGACGGCGATCTCTACGTGTGCAACAACGGAAATGCATTCACACCCATCGAGTTCGGTGACATGTTGCTTCCAGGAGACGTCGACATGGACCGCTACATCGGCGGGCGCATACAAAAAGTCGATGTCGCGACAGGAGAGGTCACTGACCTCTACACCGAGTGCGACGGTGTGGAATTGCGTGCCCCCAATGATCTCGTGTTTGATGCGCACGGCGGATTCTGGTTCACCGATCACGGTTTGCGTTCTCATGATCGCGCCGATCGCACAGCCATTTATTACGCCAAAGCTGACGGGTCTCTCATTCGGCAAGTGGTGGCACCGGTTGATTCGCCAAACGGCATCGGTCTGTCACCTGATGGTTCCACGTTGTATTGGGCCGAGACTCACACAGGTCGTGTCTTTCAACGCACCGTCTCGTCCCCAGGAGAATTGGCACCGGCTTCGATGATCGATCCTTCGGTGGTGTTATGCGGGCTTCCCGGTCTACAACTACTCGACTCTCTCGCAGTCGACGGCGAAGGCAATGTGTGCGTCGCGACGTTGGTGAACGGCGGCGTGACAGTCATCGCGGCCGACGGAAACGTACGAGAATTCATTGCCACCGACGACAGATTGACCACGAACGTCTGCTTCGGGGGCATCGACTTGCGCACCGCGTACATCACATTGTCCTCCACCGGCCGTCTTGTGTCCATGAAGTGGCCCTACAAGGGACTTGCACTTAACCACTGATCGAAGTTTCACTCACGGATAGGCTCAACAACCGTGGGTGAGCGGTTCTATGTCGAGACACTCGGGTGTCCCAAGAACCAAGTTGACTCTGAGAAGCTCATCGGGCATCTGATGTCTGACGGCCTCGTGCCCACCGACGATCCGTCAAAAGCCGATCTTGTCGTCGTGAACACATGCGCATTCGTCGAAGATGCGCGCCGCGAGAGTATCGACACGTTGTTGGCTCTTCACGACCAGCGAAAGAAATCATCACGTTTGGTCGTCACCGGCTGTATGGCCGAACGCTACGGCGATGAATTGGCAGAGGCGCTTCCGGAAGCCGACCAGATCGCTGGTTTCGGAACACCGATAGCACTTGGCCGGAAACCGTTGTCGGTGTCGGCACAGGTTCCTTCTTTCGATCTACTGAATCTTCCGCGGCCCAAGTCTGTTGCACCGTGGGCGTATGTGAAAATTGCGGAGGGTTGCGACCGCACCTGTGGGTTCTGTGCGATTCCGTCGTTCCGCGGACCACAGCGCAGTCGTGATGTGCAGTCGATTCTCGATGAGGTCGATGCGCTGTCGGTGCGCGAGATCGTCCTTGTGGCCCAAGACCTCGCGAGTTACGGCAAGGATCGCCCAGATGAACTCGGGGCGGGATCAATTGTTCCGCTCGTCAGGCAGGTGTCTGAGCGAGTCGATCGGACTCGATTGTTGTATTTGTATCCGAGCGACCTGAGCGACGAGCTCATCGATGTCATCATCGACACGGGCGTGCCCTATTTCGACCTCTCTCTGCAGCATGTGAGCAAGGTTCACTTGCGTCGAATGCGTCGATGGGGAGACGGTGAACGATTCCTGGAACGCATTGAACGCATACGCCGGCTCGAGCCACAGGCTGCATTTCGCAGCAATTTCATCGTCGGCTATCCGGGTGAGACCGAAGACGATCACGATCAATTACTGAAGTTCGTCGAAGCCGCGCAGCTTGATTGGTGTGGGTTCTTCGCATACAGCCCAGAAGAGGGAACTCACGCCGCAACTTTGGGTGACCAGGTCGATGATGCTCTCGTCGGTGAGCGCTTGGCAGAGCTGCGTGAAATGCAAGATGACATCACGGCCAAGCGGCGCGATGAACTCCTCGACTGCACCGTCACTGTGTTGATCGACGAACCGGGTGTTGCGCGCACGCATCGTGAAGCCCCAGAAATCGATGGCGTCGTCCAAGTGTCAGACAATCTCGAAGTGGGTGCGTTCTACCGAGTCGACATCGAACAAGTCTTCGGGCCAGACCTCATCGCACGCGATGGCTCAGAAGTTCTGTGTACTCCGACTGGAGTGGCGAAGTGAAGCGCACTGTCGACGAGACTGCCATCGCCACGTGGGCGAACGCTGTGACGGTCGCGAGAATTCTCGTGTCTCCGTTGCTGTTCGCGATCATTCCTGCCGACACGAACGGATCATGGGTGGCGCTCTCGATGTGGGTACTGCTCTGCGTGAGCGACGGCTTCGACGGGTATCTCGCCCGTCGTCACGGCACCACGAATAGTGGTGCATTTCTCGATCCACTTGCCGACAAGGTTCTCGTGCTCGGCGCCATGTTCACGTTGGTCAGTCGTGGCGTGTTCGGTCTTTTGCCGGTGGTCATCATCGCCGCACGGGAAGTCATCGTGAGCGTGTATCGAGTGGTCGCTGGTGCGCGCGGAGTGAGTGTTCCGGCAAGTCGAATGGCGAAAGTGAAAACCTTCAGTCAACAGATGGCCGTGGGCTTTGCTCTTGTGCCACCAACGGTCGACGATGCGACGTGGACATGGACGGTCTTTCTGTGGATTGCAGTCGGCCTGACCGTGCTCAGCGGACTTCAATATGCCGCTCGGGCTTTCGGCATCGGAAAGAAGCACTGACGTCATGCGTTGTGACGTAGTTGCAATCGGCACCGAGTTGTTGCTTGGGCAAATTGTCGACACCAATTCGTCGTGGATTGGTGAGCAACTGGCAGCCGCCGGAATTGATTCGTTGGTTCAGGTGAAAGTCGGCGACAACTTGGGCCGCATGGTCTCGATGTTGCGTGATCGGCTTGCAGAAGCCGATGCAGTCGTCGTATGCGGTGGGCTTGGTCCGACACATGACGACCTCACTCGCGAGGCGATCGCAGAGGTCATGGGTGTCGAGTTGCAGGAAGACGAAGAGGTTGCTGAACGCATTTTTGCCATGTTCTCGGCTCGCGGGCGACGAATGCCCGCCAACAACATGAAACAGGCGCTCGTTCCGAAAGGGGCCTCGGTCATCGCGCAGACCCGTGGAACAGCTCCCGGTCTTATCTGTCCCGTGGGAAACAAGGTGCTCTACGCGGTGCCGGGCGTTCCACATGAGATGCAGGACATGTTGACCCGCGCCATCATCCCGGATTTGCTCGCACGCTCCGGATCGTCGTCCATCATCGTCAGTCGAGTGTTGCGCACATGGGGAGAGAGCGAGTCGGGGCTCAACGAGCGCTTGCAGGGCATCATCGACGAGCTCGATGTCGTCGGAAATCCCACTCTGGCGTTTCTCGCAAGCGGTTGGGAAGGCATCAAGGTTCGGCTCACCGCGAAGGCGTCTTCGGAAGATGACGCTCGCGCACTCATCACACAATGGGAACAGAAGATTCGCGCGGCAGTGTCCGATGTCATTTTTGGAACCGACGAGCAGACCATGGAATCGGTGGTGCTCGATCTTCTCGCAGCGCGCGGCCTGACCTTGGGTGTCGCAGAGTCCGTCACAGGGGGACTTGTCTCCGGTCGCTTGACGTCGGTTGCCGGTTCCTCTGCAGTCTTTCGCGGCGGAATCGTGTCGTATGCAAGTGCTGTGAAGCACGACTTGCTCCAGGTTCCCGATGGTCCCGTCGTGTCACATGACGCGGCAGAGTCCATGGCGCGTGGAGTGCGCAAGGTACTGGGTAGCGATGTGGGCTTGGCGCTCACTGGCGTGGCCGGACCTACGGAACAAGATGGTCAACCTGTCGGCACACTTTTCGTGAGCGTGGCCATGCCCGATGGTTCATCGCACACACACAATCTGCGACTTCCTGGTCAACGAGACCAGATGAGGCAGTTGAGTGTGATTTCTGCGCTCGATGTGTTGCGTCGCGCTCTGACGACCTGAGGCGATTCGTCAGAGTCAGCGTTTGGTGCTGATCATGTTGATGAGTGGGCGAGTGATCAGACGGAAGTCAAGGGTGTTGAGCTTGGTGGTGAACGAATCGATAACGGTGAAACCGATTGGTACGGCCTGACCAGCAGCTGAAACGAGTGGAATGACT
>DAIOTI010000018.1:0-12532 GCA_036752105.1 Ilumatobacteraceae bacterium
AAACTGATGCGCGACATGCAACGAGAGCATTTCCACATGGCGATCGTTGCTGATGAATATGGCAGCATCGCCGGCTTGGTCACACTCGAAGATTGCCTCGAGGAACTCGTCGGTGAAATCGTCGACGAATTCGACGAGACCGAGACCATGATTCGCCACATGCCGAACGGAGACACGCTGGTGCTCGGTGCAATGAGCATCGCGGACTTTAACGAGCATTTCGACACCCGTCTTCCCGATGAAGAATGGGACACCATCGCCGGGTTTCTCTTCGGAACACTTGAACATGTTCCGGTGATCGGCGAATCAGTCGAACAAGGTGGCTGGCGATTCGCCGCCGAGGAAGTTGCGGGTCGTCGCATCGTGGCGGTCAGAGTGTCGCCGGTCGTTCCGACCGACTAGCGTCGCGCACATGCACATTTCTCTCGAAGGCAAAGTAGCGCTCATCACTGGCGCATCACGTGGAATCGGTCATGCGATGGCAAAGATGATGGCTGAGTCCGGTGCGAAAGTGATGATGGTGTCGCGAAAGATCGATGAATCCGCCACCGAAGGAATCAACGGGACTGTCGCAGTTCGTGCGGCGAATGTCGGTGACGTCAGTGTCGCCGAGGACGTGGTGCGAGAGACCATCGAAAAATTCGGCGGTCTCGACATCTTGGTCAACAACGCTGCCACCAACCCCTACTTCGGCGCCACGATGGCAGTCGAGGAGGCTCGTTACGACAAGCCCTTCCAGGTGAATCTGAAAGGACCTGTGTTCTGGAGTCAAGCCGTGTGGCGCGCGGCCTTCATGCACAAGCCTGGCGTCATCATCAACGTGGCTTCTGTCGGTGGTATGCGTGCCGAGCAGGGGCTTGGCGTGTACAACCTCACCAAAGCGGCCCTCATTCATTACACACGACAACTGGCTGCAGAACTGGGGCCGACGCGGGTGGTGGGCATCGCCCCAGGTCTCGTGAAGACAGACTTCGCTGGGGTGTTGGTGGAGAACTGGGGTGACAAGTTGGCAGCAGCGCTTCCCACGAAACGGCTCGGGGAGCCGGAGGACATCGCCAATCTGGCGACTTTTCTCGCATCAGATGCGGCAAGTTGGATCACGGGCGACACGTACGTCATCGATGGCGGCGCAGGGGCGAAGAGCACCTGATCACGCGGTGATCAACTTGTCACGTGTGGTTCGTTCAACACGAAGTTGTCGCTCAGAAGTGTCGGCAAAGCAAGAACCAATGCGATGGCGGTGACTGCTGCACCGACGAAGAACGGTGCACGCAGCCCGATGTGGTGGGCAAGTTGACCACCGATGAGAGCACCGAGTGCGATTGATCCCGTTCCGATGAAACGGTAGGCGCTGTTGACCCGTCCGAAGAGGTGTGACGGGATTACTTGCTGACGGTAACTGACAGTGACGACGTTCCACACCGTTCCAGCAAGCGCCATGGTCACAGACATGACCACCACGACTGCGATATTCGGTAGTAGGGCCCGTACAAAATCTGTTGTCGCAAAAATCGCATACGAGGTGATAATCGCACCAGTGGATCCAAGTCGAGCCGCGATGCGGTCACCCACGAGTCCGCCGAGCATCGCACCGGCAGCAATTGCAGAGAGAAGAAGTCCGTATCCTCTTGGTCCGACGTCCAGATGTTCGAATGCGAACTTCACGAAGATCGACTCGCTCATTGTTAGTGCCCCGTTCGTTACACCGAGCATGAGAGCGAGCGTCCGAAGTTGTCGATGACGCCAAAGCCAGATGATGCCTTGTGTGAAATCGTTCTTGAAACTGGTGGATCGAGACGTGGGCTTCTCTTGTGGCTCGGCAATAGTTTTGGAGAGACGCACCACGATGAGTGCTGCGAGAGCGAACGATGCACCGTTCACGCCGAATGGCACACCACTTGCAACGACGAAGAGCCACGCACCGATGGGTAGGCCGACGAACGAATTCAGGACAACTTCAACTGCATAGAGCAGTCCGTTTGCACGCTGAAGTTGAGGGCCTTCCACGAGTAAGGGAAGAAAGGCTTGAGATGACATGTCGAAGAAGACCTCGCAGGCGCCGATGACGAGCAAGAGTGGCAGAAGTCCCCAAATGCCGAGGCCGCCTGATGCGACTCCGAAGGCTATTCCCACGTATACGAATGCTCGTATCACGTTCGCCGTCACCATCACCTTTGATCGATTCCAACGATCGATGTACACGCCTGCAGGAAGGCTGAGAATGAGCCACGGCAACATGGCACTGAATGTGACTGCACTGATGAGTCGAGCATCGTCGGTGAGCATGATGGCTAGCAATGGGAGAGCTGCCGCATTCATCCCGTCACCGAGGTTGGAGACCGCCGATGCAGAGAACTGCATCCAGAACTGGCGTGGCAGACGATTGCGCGACTCAGTCATTGACCGAACCGTTCAGCGCCTCCACTATGAGATGCCTTTGAATCTTCCCTGACGCGGTTCGCGGTATACGCATGAATTTCACGTCGCGTGGAGCCATGAAGGCCGGTAGGTGTTCCTTGACGACAGATCGGACAGCATCGACAGTCACTTGCGGTACACCGTCGGTCTCGAGAATTGCCACGACACGCTGACCCCATTCAGGGTCAGGAAGTCCGACGATTGCACAGTCTCGAACCTCCTTCATCGTGGAAAGTACGCGCTCAACTGGTTCTGGCCAGATGTTCTCGCCACCGGAGATGATGAGATCTCCTCGGCGACCGGAAACGTGTAATCGTCCGTCACCAGTCACATTGCCAAGGTCGCCGGTATGCAACCATCCTTCGGCGTCGATGCTCGTCGGAGCGTTTCGGTACCCGCGCATCAGCATCGCACCACGTATGAGAATTTCGCCATCTTCGATTCTGATGTCGACACCTTCGAGTGGTGTGCCGTCATACACGACACCGCTTCCGGTCTCGGTCATGCCGTACGTCGTGACGACGTTTCTCGGAAGAGACTCTGGTGCTGCGCTTCCTCCGAGAAGCACGGTGCGATAAAGCGAAGCATCGACGCGCGAGAGCGCAGTGTGCACAAGTGAGACGAGAGTTGCACCGTCTTGCACCGCGGCTTCGTAGCCCTCCACGGTGAATTTCTCGTGCACGATGACGCGCGAGCCAGTCAACAGCGATCTGGTGACGACGGACAAGCCTCCTATGTGCGACAACGGCAAGCATGCAAGCCAGACATCGTCTGGTGTCGCCTTCAGTCGTTGCGACGTCGCCAGAGCGCTGGCACGAAGTGAAGCATGTGTATGGACGACTGCTTTCGGCAGACCCGAACTACCGCTTGTTGCGATGACGACGGCATCCCCGGGCTGTGCTGGTAGTCCGTCCGGCACCGTTGTCTCGCCATGTGCTTCGACAATTCGAGTAGGTCTGACGGCAGCGATCAGTGAGCGTTTCGCGGTCTGGGGCAAGCGCTGGTCAATAGGGAAGATCGCATGGCCCTGATCCCATGCCCGTTGCATGGTGGCGACGAAGTCTGGTCCTTGGGCCATGTCCAGGCAGATCAACTCGACCACGCAGTCATCGTATGACCGTGAAACACTGAAGAGATGACTGAGTCGCGTGTAGTACCCCTGACCCAGAGCAAGTGGTCTCTGTGGTTGGCAGGTGCGCGTCCGCGTACCTTGCCCGCCGCCGTTGTTCCGGTGCTTGTCGGTGCTGCATGTGCGGTGGGGGGCAATGCAGCAAGTGGGACACTTACATGGTGGCGTCTGCTTCTGGCGGCAATCGTGAGTCTTTCTCTTCAAATCGGAGTGAACTATGCGAACGATTACAGCGATGGCGTGAAGGGAACAGATGCGCAACGTGTCGGGCCAATGCGACTCGTTGGCTCTGGAACGTTCTCACCGTCGTCAGTCAAGCGGGCGGCGTTCGTCGCACTCGGTGTTGCAGCGGTCGCTGGACTAGTGCTCGCACTCGTGACGTCACTGTGGTTGCTGCTGGTCGGGGCTGCCGCTCTGGTGGCTGCGTGGTTCTACACCGGCGGTCCACGACCGTACGGCTACATGGGGCTCGGAGAAGTCTTCGTGTTCGTTTTTTTCGGCGTCGTCGCAACAGTGGGTTCCACGTTCTCTGTGACTGAAACTCTGCCTGCGGTGTCGTGGGTTGCATCGCTAGCGGTCGGCTGTTTCGCTTGCGCCTTGCTCGTGGTCAACAACTTGCGCGATATTCCTGGTGACACTGTCGCAGGGAAGCGAACATTGGCCGTACGCCTCGGCGATGAGAAGACTCGATTGTTGTTCAACGTGCTCTTCGTGGCTGCCGGAGCGTTCGTGATTGCAAGCTCCCTCATCACAGGGCCATGGAGTCTTCTCGGTCTGATAGGCGTTGCTGCAGCGGCTCCTGCCTCTCGTCAGGTCCATCGAGGCGCTACTGGCCGCGACCTCATCGCCGTTTTGCAGGCGGTTGGGCGGGCGCAGTTTGTGCTTGCCATCACATATGCCGCAGGGCTCGCGTTATCGCTCGCACATTAGCTGTCAAATGTCTGCGACAGCCAGGTACCGAGAACACGCACAAAGGGCGTCAGTTGTTCAAGATGGACGGTGTGTCCTGCGTCGGTGACAGAAACCCACTGGCAATCGGGTATCGAGCGAGACATCTCTGCTGCGATATCAGAGAACTTGGAGTCCCTCTCGCCGGTGACGAGCAATGTGGGGCAGGTGATCTTCACGAGATGATTCCAAAGTGACTCCTGTCGGCCTGTGCCCGCGTGACGAAGAGAGTCGGCGAGCCCTTTCGCAGTGTTGCGTAGACGGTCGGTTTTCATCGCTGCTGCTGCATCGAGAGTACTGAAGAGTGGATTTGCGAGCCACTCATCGATGAACGCTGGAGTGCCGACAGACTCGACGTGGTCTGCGAGTCGGTTGTCTGAGTGTGCACGTGCATCTCGTTCGCCCGGGTCGGCAATGCCCGGAGAACCACTCACGAGGACAAGGCCCATGACGTTGTCCGGATGTCTGCACGCTATGTGCAGAGCAACGCGTGCACCGAATGAGTACCCGACATAGACGGCGGCACCGTGTTGTGTCGCCAAAGTGTCGGCGATTTCGCAGATATCGACGTAGCCGTCCGGATTGTCACCATGTCCAGGCAAGTCGACGGCGCACACCTCATCGATGTCGTCGGATGGCAGGGCTGAGATGACATGATCCCAAGACCTCGAAGTCTGAGTGAAGCCGTGGAGAAACACCAGCTTCATCGGCACGCAAGCGAATTCATCGAGAGTTGACTGCTCTAGTGAGCAGCTGTTCGAAGACGTCTACTTCCTGAGCACCGGGGATGAGGAAGCGATCGTCGATGACGAACGCCGGAACGCCGGTGATGTCTCTCATCTGTGCAGCTTCAATGTCTGCGGCGACCTCGGTGACACCAGAGTCTGATTCGAGCCAGTCGCGCAAGGAGTCGACATCGAGACCGGCGCGCTCGACGCACGACAGGACGACGTCGATGTCGCCCACGTTCTCACCGTTGGTGAAATAGGAGCGCAGCAATTCTTCTTTCAGTGCGGCCTGCGCTGTCGATCCGATTTCGGTCAACACGAAATGAAGGGCTCGATGGGCGAGCATGGTGTTTGCCCTGATTGCGCGATCCATCCGGAAGTCGAGGCCAGAGTCGGCAGCGATACGTGTCACATGGTCGATGATCTGGTCTGCTCGTTCGTATCCGCCGAACTTCCGAGCGTAGGCCTCTCGGGCGGGAACGGAACCACCTGGCGGTGCAGAGGGATCGAGTTGGTACGCACGGTAGACGACTTCGATGTCGGTTCCTTGTCCGGCTGCGTGAAGACGTGCAATCGCCTCCTCGAATCGACGTTTTCCTATGTAGCACCAAGGACATACGACGTCGGACCAGACTTCCACCCGCATAAGTGCAACGATAGAGCCATGGCAACCCCCGCCGACACGACTGCGACGTTCTGTGCCACATTGGTAGACGAATTCGTCGAGCTTGGAATTGTCCGAGCGTTCGTGTCGCCAGGGTCACGCAGCACTCCCATGGCCCGCGCCTTGTGGGCAGACGAGCGGGTGTCGATGGAAGTGTTCCATGACGAGCGAAGTTGTGCGTTTGCTGCACTCGGCTCTGGCATGGCTGGTTCGCCTGCCTTGTTGTTGTGCACCAGTGGGACTGCGGCGACTCACTTCCATGCGGCAGTGGTCGAGAGCCACCAGAGCGCTGTTCCCCTGATTGTGATGACAGCGGACCGCCCTCCGGAGTTGCAGGGTGTGGGTGCCCCGCAGACGATGAATCAACGCCAATTGTTCGGATCAGCGGTTCGGGGCTTCATCGAGGCACAAGTGCCCGATGAGAAGAACTCAAGATCGTGGAGAATGATCGCGCGTGATGCGGTGAGTCTTGCAGTCGATTCCCTCACGCCGGGGCCGGTGCACATCAATCTTCCGTTTCGTGAACCGCTCGTCGGAGTTGCCGGCACGTTGCCGAAAAGGTCGAAGAAGAAGCAGAGCACTCCTCGGTATCCGGACACTCGTCGAGCGATCAAGGCACTCACGTCGATCGTTAAGAAGAAGAACGACGGCGTCTTCATCGCAGGGAAAGGCGCAACCAGTTCGGTACTCGAGCTCGCCGAGCAGTTGGGCTGGCCAGTCTTTGCAGATGTGCGGTCTGGGGTGCGTGACGACAGCCCTGTCGTGGTGGCTGCATTCGACGGACTTTTGCGAAGCGAGGAGTTGACGACGACGTTGCAACCCTCTGTCGTGGTGCGGGTGGGTGAGCCCCCCGCATCGAAGGTGCTTGGTCAATGGCTGAAGACTCTGGATTGTCCGGTTCATCAGTGGTGCGTCGATGAAAGGTTCTTTGATCCCGAGCTCATCGGTGCCGTCAACTTTGTCGTCGACGTCGACGATGTGTGTCGCCACCTTGTGAGTCGTGTCGGTGACGTGAGGGCCCGCAACGGCGAAGACATCTGGTTGGAGCATTGGGAGTCTGCCGCAGACCGCGCCGAGCAGGCGCTCGAGCGTGGTCTCAGCGCCACATGGAACGAGCCAGCAATTGCTCGTTGCGTGATGCAGGGTCGACAGGGGCCGCTGGTGGTCAGCTCCTCGATGCCGATTCGCGACGTTGAGTGGTACGGCGGAGTGAACGGTGAGTATCCGGTTTTTTCCAATCGGGGAGTGAACGGTATTGACGGTGTCGTGAGTACCGCGGTGGGTGTGGCTCTTGCTAGCGAAATGCCGACGACCCTTCTCATTGGTGACATTGCCTGTATCCACGACTCGAACGGATTGTGGAACCTTGCCGGTCGACGAGCAGACGTCCGCATCGTGGTTGTGAACAACTCGGGTGGAGCTATTTTTGGCTTCCTGCCGCAAGCAAAAGAACTGGATCTGGATCAATTCGAGACACTCTTCGGCACACCGCACGACGTGTCATTCGAGCATCTGGCAGCTGCACACGGAATCGCCTATCGAGAAGTCGCCGACCTCGCCGCATTACGAGAAGCGCTTCATGCCCCAGGTCCGGTACTCATCGAGGCTCGCACCGATCGGTCAGTCAATGTTGCTGCACACGATCACGTCAACTCTCTCATTGCATCGGCAGCAATACCCCGAGAAGCGTGATGCTCTCGGGGAAGCGGACACCTCTCAGGGTCTGACGATGGCAGACAACATCGCCTGAAACTTTGCTTGCGTCTCAGCGAGTTCTGAGTGTGGTTCGCTGTCAGCGACGATTCCGCCACCAGCAAAGAGGCGTGCACGAGTGCGGTCGGCACTCAATTCTGCGCACCTGATAGTGACTGCCCACGTGCCATCGCCGCGCCCATCAATCCAGCCGACTGCACCGCCGTAGTCACCGCGGTCCATGCCCTCGACCTTCGTGATGAGTTCCATCGCTTCCTTGGTCGGGTGTCCGCCGAGAGCTGGTGTGGGACAGAGCATTTCCACGAGGGCCAGCACCGACAGTGGTGGTTCAACAAGCGCTCCCTCCAGCGCAGTGCCGAGATGTTGCACATTTGCCACCGTCACGATCGATGGCTCTGGTTCCCAGTCGAGGTACGAACAATGGGGAAGAAGAGTGTCGTGAACCATGTCGATAACGACGCGGTGTTCGATCTGGTTCTTGGTGCTTGCCACCAACTCTGAAGCCAGTCGTGCGTCTGTGGTCGGGTCGCCTGTTCGAGGCGCCGTACCGGCAAGAGGATGGCTGCGAATGGTACGGCCGTGTCGCTCGACAAGTAGCTCTGGCGATGCGCCGAGGAGTCCGCCGACGAGGAATCGGTAGCTCGACCCGAACGAAGCGCGCAGGCGCAAGAGAATGCTGTAGACGTCGAGTGGCTGCGCGGAACGAACCTGAATATCTCGCGCGATCACTGCCTTGTCAATCTCGCCGCGGCGCACCGCATTGCGTGCAGCCACAACTGCTGAAAGGTAAGTGTCGATAGAGGTGAGGGGTTCCACTGCAAAAGAATTGACACTCGGTGGGTTTGGTTTGGTGCTCGCCATGTCGTTGACGACAGCCAACAAGCGAGATTCCGTCACAAGGTGAGGGTCAGTTCCGATGAGCGACACGGTCTGCGAGCCATCGTCACGCTTCTGTACCAATACTTCGGGAATGAGGAAACGAGCGTGGCTCTCGCGGGAGAACGGCTTGATGCCGAAAGCGACAACCCCACATGCCGCATCAGTTCCTTCATCGACTGCTGACACGCCCCGCAGTACCTCTTCGACGTCGGCCTGCGAGCAGGTTGTCGCCACACCACGACCGGCCACACCGATGCCGTCCCGCACGAAGAGGTGACCATCGCCGCGACACACCGCATTCAGGTCGAGCGCTGTGGTCAGAGGTCGGCTGCAGACATGCAGCCCTTTCATCATGGGTTCCTCGTGCCGGTCATCATCTGCGTGATTCCGCCGGAGAGTTGTTCGTGGGTTGCATCTGCGAAGCCTGCGTCACGCAGCATCTGGACGAGATTTTCTCGAGGCGGCAGGTAGGACACGCTGCGAGGGAGGTATCGATATGCAGCGCCATCAGAGAGCAGTGCTCCGATTCGAGGTACGACTTTGCCGAAGTAGATGTCGTTGCCGAATCGAACGATTCGCCGATGGGGAATGCCGACATCGAGAAGCGAGATGCGACCACCGGGTCGTACGACTCGTGCCAACTCGCGGAAGAACACGTCGAGGTCGACAAGATTGCGAAGTGCGAACCCGCACATGGCTCCGTCTACTGCGCCGTCGGCGACAGGAAGACGAAGAATGTCTGACTGTGCTCGCGGTGAGCCGCTGCGGTCGGCAGAGAGCATGCCGAATGAAAGATCCATCGAGAGCGGCTTGTGACCTGCCTTTAGGAGATCGACACAGAGGTCTCCGGTGCCCGAGGCCAAGTCGAGCACGGTGCTTCCGCGCGGAAGCCGGAGTTCGCGAACGGCCCGCTTGCGCCAACGAACATCGAGCCTGAAAGTCATGATGCGATTGACCATGTCATAGCGCGGAGCGATGGCGTCAAACATCGCGCGCACCATGGCTGACTTGGTGTCACCCTCCGGCAAGGTGTCGGTGTCCCATGAAACATCGCTCTTGCGACTCTGGTTACGACTGCCGAACCTCACTCTCGGAAGGCTACGGTGCCAGAGCACGGGTGCGCCGAACTGCGCTCCGTGATTGTCGAGACGCATTCACTGATTCGAGGCTGACATGATCGATTTCACATTGGCGCCTGAGCACGAGGCCATTCGTTCAAAGGTGCGTGATTTTGTCGACATCCACATCATTCCGGCGATGGACCCGTACGGACATCGCGAGGAGATGAACGCAGACACCAGGCGGGCATATGTGACCGAACTTGTCCGGTTGCGCAAACTCGCGCAGAGCGAGGGCCTGTGGTTACCGCACATGCCCAAAGAGTGGGGCGGTATGGGGCTTGGGCACGTTGCTCTCGCGATGGTGCAGGCCGAGGCAGCAAAGACTCGAGTCGGTCCGTGGGTCTTCAACTGTCAGGCCCCCGATGAGGGAAACATGCACACGCTGCATCATTGGGCAACGCCAGAGCAGAAAGAGAAGTACCTGAAGCCTTTGTGTGACGGAGTGGTCTCGTCGTGTTTCGCAATGACCGAGCCTGAAGTCGCCGGTTCAGATCCGACACTCATCAAGACCCACGCCATCAAAGATGGAGACGAATGGATCATCAATGGTCACAAGTGGTTCATCTCCGGTGCGCGACGAGCCAAGTTCGCGATTCTCATCGCACGCACCGAGATGGACGTGCCGGAAGGTTCGCGCGGTGCCAACACCGCGTTTCTCATCGATCTACCTGCTGAAGGGTGGAACGACGTCCGCGAAGTCGAGACCATGCACGGATCGACTGGCCATAGTGAGATCGTCATCTCGGACTTGCGAGTCCACGATTCTCAGATTCTCGGTGGACGGGGCAACGGCCACCGCCTCGGTCAATACCGACTCGGTCCCGCACGTCTGGCCCACTGCATGAGATGGATTGCGCAAGCAGAAACTGCACTCAACATGATGGTCGACAGGTCGCTCAGTCGGTATTCGCATGGTTCGTGGTTGGCTGAGAAGCAAGGCGTGCAGTGGATGATCGCCGACTCTGCGATGGAGCTGTATCAGTGCAAGTTGATGGTGCTGCATGCCGCCTACAAGATCGATCGTGGTGACGACTTCCGCACAGAAGTGTCAATGGCAAAACACTTCGTCGCCAACAGTCTGAACCGCATCATCGATCGCGCGATTCAGGTGCATGGTGCACTCGGTTACTCGACAGACACGCCACTTGCAGGAATGTTGCAACATGCACGATGGGCACGTTTCGCAGACGGTGCCGACGAGATTCATCAGATGAGGATCGCGGAAAACACCATCAAGGCGTTCACCGACACAGGTTCCACGAGGAAGGCGACCGGTGACTTACCGATCTGACCACGCTCCACTCTTCGGGGTCTTCATGCCCCAAGGCTGGAAGATGGAATTGTCCTCGATCAATGGGGCGGAGAACAAGTGGAATGCCGCTGTCGAAGTGGCGATGAAAGCCGAAGAACTCGGCTTTGATTCGCTGTGGGTGTACGACCACTTTCACAACGTCCCGGGACCTGCGCATGAAGCCGTTTTCGAATGCTGGACCACATTGGCCGCAATCAGCCAGCGGACGAGCCGCATCAGGCTGGGGCAGATGGTGGGCTGCAACAGCTACCGAAATCCGGGCCTTCTGGCAAAGATCACTTCGACTCTTGATGTCATCTCCGGCGGACGCGTGGAGTGGGGAATCGGTGCGGGTTGGTACGAGAACGAATACCGCGGATATGGGTACGAGTATCCGAAGCCGTCTGCCCGAATCGGAATGCTGCGTGAGACGGTCGAGATAGTGAAGTCGATGTGGACCCAACGTGAGACCACATATGACGGCAAGCACTACAAGATGGTGCGTGCCAATTGCGATCCGAAACCGCTGCAGCAGCCGCATCCCCCGGTTTGGATCGGCGGTGGCGGTGAGCAGCTGACGCTTCGGGTGGTGGCTGAGCATGCCAACGTCTCCAACTTCGGGTCTTCGCTTGACGAGTTCATCCGAAAGCGCGAGATTCTGAAGTCGCACTGCAAGACAGTGGGTCGCGATGAATCAGAAATTCGCAAGACCATCTCAAGTGAGGTCTTCATCCGAGAGACCGAGGCCGAGATTGTTTCCGCTGGGTCTCGGTCGATGTCGGGGGAGCCGCTTGAGGCGTGGCGCGAAAAGGCGTTCGTGGGCACGCCGGAGCAGGTCAGTGAAAAAATCGGTCGCTTTCTTGAAGCCGGTTGCTCCGGCTTCATCCCGTGGTGTCCGGACTATCCGTCAACTGAGACGATCGAATTGTTCGCCACCAAGGTGATGCCGAACTTCAGATAAGTGCAGTCGCGGTCAGACGTAATAGCGGAACATGTTTTCCGCTACACACGAAGGCTTTGACGCACCTTCGACTTCGAAGGTCGTCTCGATAGTGACTTGTACTCCACCGGCGATGTCTTCGACGTTCGCGAGTTTGACCCCCGCTCGCAACTTCGAACCGACCGGTACGGGCGAAGGGAAACGGACTTTGTTGCATCCGTAGTTCACGGCCATTGAAAAGCCCTTGATAGAGAAGATCTGTGGCAACAACACCGGTCCGAGCGACAGCGTCAGGTAGCCGTGCGCGATAGGGCCGCCGAAGGGACCAGACTTCGCGCGCTCGACATCGATGTGGATCCACTGATGGTCGCCAGTTGCGTCGGCGAACAAATTCACGCGTGCTTGCTCGATAGTGATGTAGTCGGAATAACCGAGATGTTCGCCGACAAGCGCCTTCAGTCCTTCGACCCCTTGAATGTCTCTAGCCATGTTTCGATTCTTGCACGGCGAGGTGGTCAGCTCATCTTTCGGAACCAAATGCGCTGATGATTTCGGCTCATGGGGTGAAGGATGAGGGCGCAGAGAGCCACGTCGAAGGCAAATCCGATGAGCGTGTTCCCGGTGATCTTGTCCCAGAGAGAGAAACTCACGCCGGCTCGGCTCTCAAAATCGGAATATGCCCCGAACCGAACGACGAAGGG
>DAIOTI010000019.1:0-12405 GCA_036752105.1 Ilumatobacteraceae bacterium
TCAGTCGGGTCAGATGTCAGGAACCTGCGAAGAGGCTGCCGACCCAAGCCGGGCCGAATTCGGAGCCTTCGGTGGCTGCGAGCGCGAAGATGAACAATGCGCCGCCTGCAAGTGAGATGTTCTTGAAGAAATTGATCATTTCTGGTTGCTTCGCCTGGGGATCAGAAACTGTCCAGAAGTCATGCATCCTGACGGCCATGATGACGAGCATGGCGGCAAGCACAATCGCACCAAGGTCAATCCAGATACCGGTGATGAGGCTGAGACCTCCCAACAGCATGAGGAGACCAGACAGTTGAACCGACAGCTTTGCTGCCGGAACCTTTTTGAACTGGGCGTATCCAGCCATTGCATCCGTGTGGCGGAAGTGGTTGAGGCCGCTGCTCACGAACATGAGCGCGAACACGATTCGTCCGATGAGGGCGACGATGTCCATGTTTCTCCTTTTGGTGATGCCCGCATGGGGCAGATAGTTGACAACGCAACTATATTACCAGATAGTTGAGATGTCAACTATCTGGTAATAACCTCGCTGGAATGACGAAGGTTCGCTGGCTGACACCTGATGAGATGCGGGCATGGCGGGGGTTCATCACGACATCCCCGGATCTCCAGCGTGTCATCGAACGAGACCTCAGCCGATTCGGGCTCGACGCAGGTGATTACCAATTGTTGGCGATGTTGTCAGAGGCGGCAGATCATCGACTTCGAATGAGCGAACTCGCGGAAGAACTTCGCCTCTCAAGGGGAGGTCTTACGCGCCGCATGAAGGGAGTCATCGAGGCTGGCCTTGTCGAACGAATCGACGACGAGGAGGACAAGCGTGTCGCTTATGCGCATCTCACAAGTCGAGGATGGCGTCTCATCAAACGAGTCGCACCACATCACGTGGAGACTGTACGCGCGATGATGATTGACTTGCTCTCGCCAGCTGAAGTGAAGGCGTTAGGAAATGCATTTGAGAAGATTTCTTCACACCTCAGGAAGTATGTGTGAGCTCAGCAAAACTTGAGCGAGTTGCTCCGGCACTGTTCGTTGCGCTCTGGAGCACAGGTTTCATTGTCGCCCGCTATGGCACCCGAGATGCAGGGCCTTTCACCTTTCTGACGATTCGCTTGTTCATCGCCGCAGTGATCCTGTTCGTATTGGCACGGTTCATGAACCATGAACGCCTCACACGCGGTCAGGTGACGGTCGCTGCAGTTGTCGGGCTGTGTATGCACGCGTTGTATCTCGGTGGAGTCTTCTTCGCCGTGTCACGCGGGCTTCCCTCGGGAATCACCGCCTTGATTGCAGGTACCCAGCCAGTTCTCACGGCAACGGCAGGGCGGTGGTTGCTTCAGGAGAAGCTCTCTCGGCGCCAATGGATTGGTGTTGCCATCGGACTTGCTGGCGTACTCGCTGTCGTCGTCGAGAAGTCACGCACATCGAGTGGCGAAATCACTGCTATTGCACTTGTGGCGATGGCAATCTCGGTTTTCGGCATGGCGTCAGGAACTCTTCTGCAGCGAGCACGTGGTGGTGCAATGCCGTTGCTTTCTGGAACAGCAATCCAGTACGTGTCTGCGGGTGCAGTTCTTCTTGTAATCGCCGTCGTCGACGAAAGTTGGTACTTCGAGAACACTGCCCAGGCGTGGCTGTCCACCGCATGGGCAGTTCTCGTGCTATCTCTGGCTGCGGTGCTCTTGATGTTGTTCCTGCTTGCCCGTCAAGCGGCTGCACGAGTGAGCAGTTTGTTCTTTCTCACTCCGGCACTTAGCACTGTCGAGGGGGCGCTTCTTTTTGACGAGCGGTTGGGAATGTTCGCTCTTGTAGGCCTCATCGCTGCTGCCGTCGGGGTGTATCTGACTACCGCTCAATGACGGTCAGGTCGGGGCCGACCACAATTTCGCCAGCGAAGTGTTCTGCTGCAAGTGCGCGCCACTCGTCTTCTTGTCCCGGTGGTGGCGCAGGAACATAGTGGGTGAGCACGAGAGTCTTCACCCCACAACGGCTGGCTGTTGCCGCTGCCTGCTGCACCGTCGAGTGGTAATCGAGGATGTCGAGAAATCGCTGCTGCGTCGGCAACATCGAAGCGATGGCTCGCACCATGTCTTCGCGCAACACAGTCTGTACGTAGATGTCGGCTTGTGCGCACATCACGTCGAGCTCGTCGCAGGGCACGGTGTCGCCGGCGATCGCCACGCTGACGCCATCGTGTTCGATGCGGTATCCAATGGTCGGCGCTACGGGTCTGTGGTCGGTGCGATGCACGCTCACCGTGACGTCGCCGAGAGTGAAGGACTCGCCAGGCGATACCTCGTGGACTTCTACTGTCATGGGACCGACCTCACGTAAATCGGCGTGATGGTCGAGCCTGTAGTGCTCGTCTGCGGACAGCATCGCGAGCATTCCATCCACGACTTTCTGCGTTCCGACGGGTCCGTAGATGACGGTCGGATTCTTGACAGGACTCATGATCCAGCGTGTCGTGACGATGTCGTTCAGATCACAGATGTGGTCACTGTGGAGATGGGTGAGAAATATTGCTGACAACATCGGTGGCAGCACACCGGCTGCAGGAAGTCGCATACCCACACCCCGACCGGCATCGATGAGGATGTTCTGCCCGCCGGCTTGTACCAGGCTCGATGGGCCAGCGCGATTCGGGTCAGGTAGCGGGCTACCGGTGCCAGTAAGAGTGACTTTGATTGTCACGGAGTTGCATCGATTGCAGCTGCTGCGGTCTTCACGAGTTGAGCGAGTTCACCGCGCTCAACGGCAGTGAGAGCGGAATCGTAGATCTTCGCCATCATCGAGTCGGTCTCGTCCTCGGCACGTTGACGTATAGGTCGCAATGAGTCGATTCCGTCCATCGACACTTCTCCCCAGCCGTGGAGTTTGGCGATGTCGGGTCCACCACCAGGCCCGGCGAGCACGGCTTGCAATCCGTTCAAACCGGCGTGCACCACCGCGACGATGTGCACACAACCACGAAGTTCGCGCAGCAGGTGCAGGCATTGGTATGCGCGTGCACCTGGATCACTTGGCAGTGGCTCCGCTCGCCAGCCTGCGAAGAGTGAAAGTCCTGACGAATCGACAGATGAGATGACCTTTTCGGCGAGTTCAGCGAGTCGGTCCATGCCCGCGACATCGCTCAGACGTTTCTTGCCGAATGCCTGACACGCAGCAGCGAAACGACGACCTGCAGCACGCGCATCTTCCGTAGCGACTCCACCAGTCCACATCTTGGTGATGATGTCTTTGTTGAAGAACATGAAAGCCGAATGAATGACGTCGGCATCGACTTCGCCGAGCACGCCTCCACGACCACGCATGTAAAACACGAACCCGTTCGGGTACCCCGCCTCGGCTCCCATTGCCATGGTCTCGGGGTGAATCATGAATTTCCCGCCGACGATGCCGACGGTGGAGTCGATGGCGGCAGAAAGTTCGCTCGCTGTGAGTGTGGTCATGGTTGCCTCCGTGGCGCAAAGAACGTGCGAATCAATGGTTCGTAGTGTTCAAGTGGGTTGCTCTTGAAGCTCGAATCGAATGCAGGTGAGTCGTACTTCGCGCAGAACTCTTCGGTGTATTCGAACCATTCGTGTCCACGGAACTTCTCGCGGGTGTCACGGTCGAGACCTATGTGATGCCAGAAGTAGTAGCCCTGAAAAATGCCATGGTGTTGCACCATCCAGTGATTCGCCGGCGATACGAATGGCTTCAGAATTCCGGCGGCGATGTCGGGGTGGTTGAACGGAGCGAGCGTGTCGCCGATGTCGTGGAGCAACGCGCACATGATGTATTCGTCATCGCGGCCATCCTGTTCGGCTCGAGTGGCTGTTTGGAGGCAGTGCTCGAGACGATTGACCGGAAAACCACCAAAGTCATGGGCCAGGTGACGCAGATTTTCAACGACGCGGTCTGCAACTTGAGCTTGTGTGTCCTGAAGACACACCATGATGTTGTCCCAGTCTTCTTTGGTCGAAGTCTCGAAACTGGTGAACGTGGCACGCGCCATGTGTCCTCCCGTCAGTCTTGGCACCGGTCGCCCGACCGATGAATTAACACCGTAGTGCTAGTTCTGCACCTTCACGACTGTTCCGATGTCGGAGTGGGTGTAGATCCACTTTGCTTCGGTCTCGAGCATGCGGACACAGCCATGCGATGACGGTGCGACTCCGAGTGGAGTGGGGAATGCCACTTCACCCTGTTTGGTGACCTTGTAGGGAATGCCGTGGAATCCGATGTTCCCGCCCCGTCGGCCCTTGGTGAAACGGGTCATCCAGCGCATCTTCTCTTCGGGTCGTGGTGTGTAGAACGTGCGCGATGATTTCGAGAACACCTTGAAAGTTCCAAGTGGAGTGGACGACTCGAGGCCCGTCGACACATCGAACGTTTTCAGCACGGCACCTGACTTGTCGTAGACGACGGTGGTCTGATCGCTGAGATCGACAACGATCTTGCCGATGAGGCTCTTGCGCGCGGGCGCCTTTGCAGGTTGCGGCTTCGTGGCGACTGTCGTCGATGTCGAAGCTGGCGCCGACGAAGTAGAAGTCGAGGAAGCAATTGTCGAGGTGGTCGACGTCACGGTCGTCGTCGTGGAGCCCGCATCGACGGCAACGGTGGTGGTAGTTGTCGTGTCGGCAGCAACGCCGTCGCATGCGGCGGCAAGTGTGAGGGTGGTGATGAGTACGACTGCGACCGAGCGCACGAAACCCTTACGCATGTGCACCTTCGAGCGCCTCGAGCAACGTGTTCCATGCGAGAGTCGCGCACTTGATGCGCACCGGGAACTTCACGACGCCCTGCAACGCTTCGAGATCACCGAGGTTCACCGAGGTGTCGAGTTCTGAGTCACCCTCATCTATCGACATCATGTGTTTGAATCGCGACACGAGTTTGCGTACATCGTCGACAGATTTACCTTTGACGGCGGCAGACATCATCGATGCTGAGCTCTGGCTGATGGAACAGCCTTGACCCGCGATGCGTACGTCGCTGACAACTCCGTTCTCGACCAACAAGTACACCTGGATCTCATCGCCACACAGCGGGTTGTGCCCTTCGGCGCTGACGGCCGGCGGGGCCAGTTCCCCGCGATTACGGGGATTCTTGTAGTGGTCGAGGATGATCTCGCGATACAGGTCTTCGAGTCCGGGCATGGGGGTACTTCCTCGTTCGTTTCTGTCTCAGAGTGTAAAGAAATCACCGGTGTCAGTGAGGGCATCGCACAACGCCTGCACTTCTGACTCGTCGTTATACAAGTAGAAGCTGGCTCGAACGGTGGCGTTTGCGCCGAGAAGTCGCATGAGCGGCTTCGCGCAGTGGTGTCCGGCACGGACACAGACATTGTGTTGATCGAGCACCTGGCTGACATCGTGTGGGTGAACGTCACGGAAGGCGAAGCTGATGGTGGCGCCTCGCACGTCGACATCTCGTGAACCATGGATGACGATGTCGTCTCCGAAGCGATCTGTGAGTGAGTCAAGTGCGACCTTCGCGATGGCTCGTTCGTGTTCGCGTACGTTCTGCATACCGATGCCGTTCAGATAATTGACTGCCGCACCGAGGCCTACTGCTTCTGTGATTGGAGGTGTGCCCGCTTCGAATTTGTAGGGAAGTTCGGCGCAGGTAAAACCGTCGAGGCGCACGTCAGAAATCATGTTTCCACCGCCGATGAATGGTGGCATGGCGTCGAGCAAATTCTCGTGTGCCCACAAGACACCGATTCCAGACGGCCCGCACATCTTATGTGACGAGAAGGCGAGAAAATCTGCACCGATGCTCATGACATCGGTGGGCATATGCGGAACTGACTGACAACCATCGACAAGTGCCAATGCACCGTGCTTGTGGGCTTTCGCACACAGTTCCGCCACCGGAGTGATGGTTCCGAGCACATTCGACATCGCGGTGAATGCGAATAATTTTGCTCCGGTGAGAAGTGCATCGATGTTGGAGAGATCGAGTTGTCCGTCTGCCGTGAGTGGCACCCAACGAATCTCGATGCCACGTTCTTGAACCAGCATGTGCCACGGCACGATGTTGGCGTGATGCTCCATGTGGGTGAGCACCACGACATCGCCCTTGTTCAAGTTGGAGCGACCCCACGAGTACGCAATCAAGTTGATGGCTTCTGTGGCATTTCGGGTGAACACGATCTCGTGGTCATGTGGTGCGTTGATGAAGCGCGCAACGGAGGACCGCGCACCCTCGAACAACTCGGTGGCCTCGGCTGCCAAGGTGTACGCACTCCGATTGATGGGGGCGTAGCCATTCTGCAGAAACTCAGTCATTGCGTCGATGACTGCATGCGGTTTCTGTGACGTGTTGGCCGAGTCGAGATACACCAGTGGCTTGCCGTTGATGCGGCGTTCAAGGACCGGAAAATCCTTGCGCACCCGGGCAACGTCGAGAGCCATGGTTATGACCTGTACGCCTCGTAACCAGAACGCTCGAGTTCTTCGGCGACTTCCATGCCGCCAGATTTCACGATGCGTCCGTCGATCATGATGTGAACATGATCTGGCTGTAGTTCATCGAGCAGTCGCTGATAGTGGGTGATGAGCACGATGCCCAAGTGAGGACGATCGACGCGAACTTCGCGTATGCCCTTTGCCACGATGCGCAACGCGTCGATGTCAAGACCGCTGTCGGTCTCGTCGAGAATTGCGATGTCTGGTTCGAGGATGGCCATCTGCATCACTTCATTGCGCTTCTTTTCGCCACCGGAGAAACCTTCATTCAGGTATCTGTCGACAAAAGATGAATCCATTCCGAGGCGCTTCATCCAGTCCATTGCTGCAAGACGCAACTCGAGTACCGAGAGGTCGATGCCTTTGCGAGATGACAGTGCTTGGCGCAGGAACTGGATGACCGACACGCCAGCAATTTCTTGGGGGTATTGAAATGCGAGGAACATGCCGGCCTTGGCACGCACGTCGGTGGACCAGTCGGTGATGTCGTCACCGTGAAGATGGATCGAACCCGACGTCACCTCATATTCGGGGGAAGCAAGGAGAGTGCTGGCCAGAGTGGACTTGCCACAGCCGTTCGGGCCCATGATGGCGTGAACCTCTCCCTCGTTCACCACGAGGTCGACGCCACGGAGGATGTCGGAGGTGGCGACGTCACCGTCGTCAGCGACGGGCCGGGCATGTAAATCGGAGATGCGGAACAGCTCGCTCACGCGCCCAAGTGTAGAAGCCGCCCGGCTATTAGCACTATCTGTGTAGTGGTAATTCAGGCGGTCGTCGGGGCCGCTTCCGACAAGGACTTCCAGAGCGATCGGTAGGTCGGGAACTCGAGATGTGCATACCCGGAGGACACGAGGCGTCGGTGGTAGTCGGGCAGTGATCGAAATGGAATGCCGGCATCGACGTGGTGAGCCAGATGAAACCCGATGCCATAAGGAACGAGGAATGTGCGAGCCAGGAGACTCTGTCGCACGCTGTGAGTGCTGATGCGTCGGTCGGAACCGGCCTTCATGCCGCCGTGTTCGGCGATGGAGCGAAGTCGATTGATGACGCGCCACACGGTCATGTAGGGCAACAACCAGAACATCACCCACACAAGTGGGCCTGCGACGTAGGTCGACACGGCGATGAGGACTACGTGAACTGTCAAGATCTTGAACTGGGTGTTGCGTACTCGTGCGACCGGTGAGCGAAGTGCGGCGAATTGTTGCCGGAACAATTTCACAGCAGTCTGACCTGTGGCGTCGCGCACCAACTTGCGACGCAGGCTTGAGCGGGTCACCGGATAGTTGGCATACAGCGGAATATCCGGTTCGTCGGGGCCGAATTCCTGACGGTGGTGCGCCATGTGCACACGCCGATATGCAGCGGTGCTCGTGAAACTGACGTAACCGAGAAGCCATGACCCGACAAAGTCATTGAGTGTCTTGTTGGTGAACAACAAGCGATGCGCGGCTTCGTGCATGAGCGAGGTGCACTGGGCATGTGCGCGACCCATCAGAAGAAATGCAATGACGTAACCGACCGGATGGTGCCACCACAGGGCCACGGCGATGACGACGATGTTCTGTGCGTAAAAGAGGGCGACGGTGAGCGCATTGCGTGCATTGCTGAGTCGTCGAAGTTGATCTCGGTATGTAGCTGTGGGTCGACCGTCACGGTTGATGAATGTGTCGGCACGAGCCGTGACGAGTAGTTCGACATCTGGTGACATGCCGCCGAGAACAGCGGTGTCACCAACCACGGTCCACCCATTCCTGCAGGTGCGGTCGCTCGACTCCGATTGTGGTGTCACTGCCATGTCCTGGCATCACGATGGTGTCTGCCGGGAAAGTGAACAACTTGTCGTCGATGGACGAGATGATGGTGTCGAAGTCTCCACCTGGAAACTTGGTTGCGCCGGGGCCACCCGGAAAGAGCGTGTCTCCGGTGAAAAGCACCGGCGAGCCTTCGACTTTGAACGACACCGAGCCTGGTGTGTGGCCAGGGTTGTGAATCGAGTGCAGGCGAACTTTGCCGACCTCGATGACTTCCTTGTCGTCGATGAAAACGTCGTAGCCGACTTCCTTCAAGTAGTGAGCATCCTCTGACATCACACCGACTTCATAACCGGCCTCGCGCATTGCGGGCACGGCTGCGATGTGGTCGAAGTGGCCGTGAGTCTCAAGGACTCGGCGCACGCCGAGCGACTTGCACAATTCAAGAAGAAGTTCATGTTCGTTTGCTGCATCGATGAGTACAGCGTCGCCGGTGTGGCGACAGCGCACCACGAACACATTGTTGTCGTATTTACCGACGACGACTTTGTGCACTTCGATGGCATCATCATGAAAATGCAGCGTGGGGAGTGCGAGTGTCGAGTCGTCAGTTGCCATGTGGTCAGCCTGACACAACATTGAACCCGAGCGACAGGGCCACGGGAATATGGGCCGCATCGAACGTCACGTAGGTGACGTCTGCAGGAAGGCGCTGAGCGGCGACGAGGTGCAGGGCCGTTGACACTCCGATGGGCTGCTCGGTCATCAGCTGGACGGCATCGTCGAGGCAGCGTTGGTCGAGCGGCACGACGTGGATGAAGTCCCAAGTGTGTCGAATGTTGTCCTCGAACTCGCGGCGCAACACGTCGTCGTCGGTGAGGCGCGACACCGCCGCCAATGCTTCAGTGAGCGAGATTGCGCTCGCGCACCATGTGACATCTCGCTGTAACTCCTCATGTACGACTCCGCGCGATGCTCCGTCGATGTGCCACGCGAGAAGCGCAGATGAGTCGAGATAGATGGTCACGTGCGGATCTCTCGCAGTGCTTGGTCAATGCGAGCCCCGCTGCGTAAGAAGACTGGCTCTGGCGACACATACATCGACCGTCGGCGCGGTGCGATCACTTGGCCACGTCCCACGAGGTCGTCCATGGAGATGCCTGACGAGCTGGCATCGACCGGGCCCAGTTGGGCGATGGGTCGACCATCGACGGTGACCACGAGACGCTCGCCAGTTTCGGCGCGCCGCACCATGGCGGCGAGAGCGCCACGCAGTTCGCGGATGCCAATCGATGCCATGGATTCACGATAGCCGTGGTCTGTGAAAAATGCGTACACAGGTGTACACATACCGATTCGTCGTGGTCCATCTGCTGCCACCAGACTTCATCACATGAATTTTGCTTTCAGTGAAGAACAGGAAGAACTGCGCAAGATGGTGCGCTCGTTCCTCGAGGCCAAGTCGGACGAGTCTGCCGTGCGCGAGCAGATGGAGACGGAGAATGGTTACGACTCTGCGGTGTGGTCGCAGATGGCTGAGCAGTTGGGTCTGCAATCACTCGTTGTTCCCGAAGAGTTCGGAGGACAAGGTTTCTCGTGGGTCGAGCTCGGCATCGTGCTTGAAGAGATGGGCCGCGCATTGTTGTGTGCCCCGTTCTTTTCGACAGCAGTGCTCGCAACGCAAGCGTTGTTGTTGTCTGGTGACGAAGCAGCAAAGAAGGCCCACCTTCCTGGAATTGCATCAGGCGAGACCATCGCAACTCTTGCGACCACAGAGCCCTCGGGCAAGTGGGACGCTTCGGGAATCACCGCCGAGGCAAAAGGCTCGGGAAGCGATTTCACCATCAATGGAACAAAGTCGTTCGTGATCGACGGACACACCGCGAATCTCATCATCGTTGCGGCAAAGACCGGTAAGGGAATCAGCTTGTTTGCCGTCGAGGGCGATGCAAAGGGCCTCACTCGCACAGCACTGTCCACCATGGATCAGACACGTAAGCAAGCCAAGCTTGAATTCAAGGACACGCCAGCGAAGCTCATCGGCACCGAAGGCGCCGGCTGGGACGTGTTGTCGAAGGTGTTCGACCTCGCCGCAATCGGTCTTGCTGCGGAGCAAGTCGGCGGCGCCCAGAAGGTGCTCGAGATGTCCGTTGAATACGCGAAGGTGCGTGTGCAGTTCGGTCGTCCCATCGGTTCGTTCCAGGCCATCAAGCACAAGTGTGCGGACATGTTGCTCGAAGTCGAATCGGCCAAGTCCGCCGCGTACTACGGCATGTGGTGTGCAAGCGAGATGAACGATGAGCTTCCGTCCGTCGCTTCACTTGCGAAGGCGTATTGCAGCGAGGCGTACTTCCACGCCGCAGCAGAGAACATCCAGATTCACGGCGGTATCGGTTTCACGTGGGAACACCCGGCTCACCTGTACTTCAAGCGTGCGAAGTCGAGCGAACTGCTCTTCGGTGACCCGACTTACCATCGCGAGCAACTGGCACAGCGCATCGGAATCTGATTGACGTCTGACCCCAGTCTCGGGCATCTGTTCGAACTGGGGTCGATGCAATTCAAGTGAGTGGTTGACGTGTTCGTGTTTCTCGTCGTTGTGTCAGCAGTGATCGTGTTTGTCATCGCTGCCATCACGGTCGGTCGCGAGGCGCGTCGTCTGGATGCGGTAGCTCCGCGAGCTGTCTATGACCTTGAAGTCGCTGTGGCCTTCGTGGCAGATGCGCTTCCCGAGAGCACCCAAGCACGTTTGACGCTCGACGAACTGCGCGCGTTGTTGGTGGCGCACATGCGCTGGCTGCACGCCAAAGGGTTGCAGCCCGACAAGGTCGTCGATCGACCACAAGACATCGATGAAGTCCTCATCGTCGATGAGTTGACGGTTGCAGCCTTCATGCTGGGGGCCGCAGAGGAAAGTGGCATCGAGGTGCTCGACGATGTCGATGTCGTGAACGTGGTTGAAGCTCATCTTGCGTACTTCGATGCGATCGGAGCGATTGGCCCCGAGCCTGAAGGCGAATCGCTGTAGGTCGAGTCGAATCAATTCGACGTAGAAGACAGTGCGTCAAAACCGGCACGCCACTGGGTGAGTTTTCGCTCGTTCTCGCGCGCTTGTTGAGAAATCTTGTTTTTTCCGGCGACCGGCCTGATGATGGTGCGCACTTCTGCGGTCTCGCCAAATCCGTCTGCGTACTGCACGGCGCCGAGCAAGCGGGCCTCAGCGACACTCGGATGGGAGAGTAGACGCATCATCGGCTGAGCAAGAACGTGGTCGGGGCGTCCCACGGTGAACAGCTTCGCGATCAATTCGCTGTGTGTGTCGATGAAGTCGCGCGCTCCACTTTGAACGTCATCAATGATGTCGCGCGAGTAGACAGGTCCGCGCAGAACCGGTTGGCCGTCGGCGTAGGCGACGACTGACGATTCGTCGGCTTGAAACATCGATTCGACGACCGGCACAGCACCCGCAAGAGCGGCGTGGAATTGTCGATGGCGAGGGAACCCGGTGAGCCACGCTGACATCGATTGGTTGTTCAACGGATGTGAAGCCCACAGCAGCCCGAGATAAATGCCTTCCAGGTGACCATGCCAACCGATGAGCCGGAGACAGCGGTCGAGACTGGCTTGCACCGAACCCCGCCATCCGACATCGACGAACCCGACACGGTGTGCAGACAGCAAGCCAGAGCGTTTCAGGTAGTCGGATAGTTCGCCCAGTCGGTCGCTTGCTTGAGCGACGATGTCGGTTTCGATGTCGCGGAATACTCGCGACAGCACGAGGCGCGAGTTCTTGTCGGCGATGACGGAGTCTGCGGTCAACCCATGACGAGCGAGCACGTCTCCATACACGTCGATGTTCAGGTCGATTCTGCTGAAGTGCTCGCGGACTGGTGCGGCCCACAGACCTCCTGTGAGGTTGTCCATGTCGTGGTCGTCTATGCCGCCCGCAAGTGCCGGTAGGTAGAGCGAACGTCGAGAGAAGTGCATGTAGTTGTGCGAACCCGCCGGTGTACGAACGAATTCGGTGGTGACGTCTTCCAGCATCTTGCAATCGCGAGACGTGAACCCGAGAAAGTCGAGGTCGTGGGCTCGTGCGGTGTGCAAAGCAAACGCAGTGAAGCCAGCCACGATGGGCCCGAGATGGGCGTAGCCGAGAGCGTGTGCGTCGCCACTTGCAGGTTCATAGC
>DAIOTI010000020.1:0-1707 GCA_036752105.1 Ilumatobacteraceae bacterium
ACATCACACTGAACGGCACATTCTTCTGTGCACGCGAGTTCGCTCGCCGCCATCTCGCAGCCGGCACGTCGGGGTCCATCATCAATGTCGGTGCCACCTACGCCTGGACCGGTGGACCTGGTTTCGCACACTCGGCCGCGGCCAAAGCAGGTGTGAAGAACATGGTCGAGACACTCGCCGTCGAGTGGGGTCCATATGGAATTCAGGTGAACGGACTCGTGCCAGGCCTCTTCCCCCACGAGGACATGACCGCCGACATCAAGGGCAATCTGAAGGGGTTGGACGACAAGGGCGACCGACAACCTGCTCTTCGCACCGGACGGCTTCGTGAATTGGGCTGGGCTGCGACATTCTTGGCGTCTCCCTATGCCCGTTTCGTAAGTGGCCACACCTTCGTGGTGGACGGTGCAAACTGGCAACGACGTTCGCTGACCAACCCACCTGTGGTGACCGTGCGCGACCAGATGCGCCCAGCCACCTGACCGGGTCACGACCACGAGGGACAAAAAAGCCCGATGAAATGGGCTCAAATCCACCACTCGCCGGTGTGGGTGTAATAACTTCGTCCGCATGAAGAAGCGTGATCTCATTCAAGCTGTAGGTATCCACGCCGATGTCGATAACAAGACAGCGGCCCGAGTAGTCGAAGGAACGATCGACGTCATCCTGGCAACTGTTGCCAAGGGTGAAGTCGTGAACATCTCCGGCTTTGCAAAATTTGAAAAGAAGCGTCGTCCGGCGCGCATGGGTCGTAACCCAGCCACCGGCGAGCAGATCAAGATTGCGGCAAAGACCGTCGCAAAGATCACGGCACTGAAGGGCTTCAAGAGCATTGCTCTCGGAGTTGCTGCAGCGCCAAAGATCAACACCAAGCGTCCAGTGGCACCCGCCAAGCCGGCTCCGAAGAAAGCAGCACCCAAGAAGGCTGCACCTAAGAAGTCAGCAAAGAAGGCCGCTCCGAAGAAGTCAGCCAAGAAGGCTGCACCTAAGAAGAAGGTCGCCAAGAAGGGTGGCAAGAAGCGCTGAGCTTTGAGTCTTCGAAAAGGCCCACCCGAAAGGGTGGGCCTTTTCATTTTGTGACCGCATCTTCACTTAGATTGAGTACGTGGCCTTTGGTCTGCACTCTGTCACCGATCAACTGAGATGGATCGCGCGCAACACCCGTCGACTCGTCGTGACACTCGTCGGTTTCTCCATTCTTGGCGCGGGCCTCGCCATGCTCGTACTTCCCGGCCCAGGCATCATCGTCGTATTGTTCGGCTTCGCGGTTCTTGCACGCGAGTTCACGTGGGCCGAGCGCGCCCTTGACAAGACAGCTACTTCTGCTGCATCAGCAACCACGAAAGTCACCGCCACCAAAGTTGGAAAACTCACACTCGCCGCATCTGCGCTGAGCATGATCATTGGTGGTGGAGTCGTCATGTTCATCTACAGCGAGCAGAAAATTGTCGGCGCGAGCGTCACGTTCGCTGGCATCATCGCTCTTTCGACAGTTCTCCCTGCTGTCCAGCGTTGGTTGAATCGCAAGGTCAGCGAACGTGAACGACACTGACGCCATTCGACACGTGCTCTACACGTACTGCCGCGGTATCGATCGTCGCCGACTGGACATGGTGAAATCGTGCTACCACCCCGATGCCACCGATCATCACGGCGACTATCGCGGTGGTGTCGACGGCGCAATTGCGCACTTTGAGCTTGAGCTGG
>DAIOTI010000020.1:1717-12344 GCA_036752105.1 Ilumatobacteraceae bacterium
CGATGGGACTCCACGAGCCACTTCATCGGAAACGTGCTCATCGACATAGACGGAAATCACGCGCGTGTCGAAAGTTACGCGCTCGCCCATCATCGTCGTGACACCACTCCAGACAAAGTCGGTATCGACTTCGTCGCTGGTGTTCGCTACGTGGACGACTTCGAACAACGCGATGGCGAGTGGCGGATATCAACCCGAGTAGTGGTCGTCGACTGGACTCGAACTGACGAGTTGTCTGACCGAGGTTGGACTCGACCCGCGCACTATGCCCAGCCTGGCTGCGAAGATGACCCGGTATTCGCGACCGACTTGCGGTCGATCTAGTCCGTCAGCGAACTAGTTCTTCTTCGCCGCTTCCGGCTTCCACTCACGGAAATAGTCCGGATTGCGTCGGTCACGCATGGATTCGAAACGCTTACGCAAGGTCTCTTCTGTCTGAGGACTCTCCGGCAGGATCCAAAATTGGTCGTTCACGATGGCGTTGTACACCTGGTCGGCGACGACTTCCAGCGGAGTCTCATTGATGGTGGCGTTGGACGCCTTCATGATGTTCACCACGTCGTCGTAGGTGAAGTGTCCGTCAGTGCGTGGCTTGTCGCGTTCGTACTCAGCCGGACGCGTGGCCCACGCTTCATACAGCTTTGTCTTCAACATGCCTGGACCTGGGAACAAGACGGATGCACCCAATTTGGTGTTCCGAGTTCGAAGGTGCAGTAACAGTGCTTCACTCATCGTGACAACGGCTGCTTTGGACACCGAGTAGATCGGCGTGTCTGCCATCGGTGCGATACCACCGTTGCCGCTAGTGGTGTTGACGATGTGACCTTCCTCGCCCTGTGCGATCATGATCGGTACAAAGACCTTGATGCCCCAAGCGACGCCGTACACGTTGACGTCCATGCACCAACGCCAGTCCGCCGGTTCATAGTCCCAGAGGGCCAACTGGCCACCTGGTCCGAGACCAGCGTTGTTGCACACCACATGCACCGCGCCGTACGCCTTGAGTGTCTCTTGTGCGAGATTCTCGACCGATTCGAGCTTGGTGACATCGGTGCGGACTCCGGTCACCTCGAGACCCTCGTCGCGAAGCTGTTTCACAGATTCGTCAATGCGCTCTTGCACGATGTCGGCGATGACGACTCTCATGCCCTCTTGCCCGAACCGCTGTGCCATAGCAAGTCCGATTCCACTCGCGCCGCCAGTGACGACGGCTACTTTCCCTTTGAGGTCTTTCATGGCTAGGCCGCATTCCTTTGTGTGTGTTTCATCAATCCTGGGCAATGAGTGGCTTCCGCTGGAATCGACGCGTAGTCAATTCCACCGAACACTTCGCCTGCAGTGAGGCAATGCTTCTCGGCCAACGGACGCAACTTCTCGACATCGAAGTGGTACAGACGTGCAGAGTTGTACGTCAACATCTGAGCAACTTCATCGATGTCGATTCCACCGAACGTGTTGCGTAGGTGTTCGCTGGTGTAAGGCCACGATGCTTCGAGATGTGGGTAGTCCGAGCCCCATGCGATGTTCTCAATTCCGACTTTGTCCCGCAAATCAGCTTCAATCGGTCGCAAGAAGCTTGCCCCAACATGACATTGCCTCTTCCAATACGTGCTCGGGCGCTCCGGCAGATCCTTTGTTGCGAAGTACCCGAAGAGAGTCTCAGACCCATGCGTTCCGTACTTCATGCGGTCGTAGAAACCGTCGAGCTCTTCCAATGTGTCGACGACCCACTTGGTACCGGTCTCGGTGTTCACGAAACGCAAGTTCGGATGGCGCTCGAACACACCGCTGAACATGAGATGCCACATGGCGCGATGACCCCACCATGTGACCTCGAGCATGAACATGGCAAGCGATGCCGGGAAGTACGGCCCGAATTCGGGAACGCCTCCACCAGAGTGGTGCGTGACGGTGAAATCCAACTCTTCACACTTGGCCCACAGCGGTTCGTAACACGGCGCGTACAACGGTTCGAAACCAGACCCTGGGGGCGCGCCGGGCAGCAACATCCCGCCACGCAGATTGTTCTCCTTTGCCCACTCGAGTTCTTTCACTGAACCCGCAACATCGCCGAGGAACACTTGGATGAGAGCTGATCGTTGCTCAGGGGCTTGCGACACATAGTCCGCCGCCCACCTGTTGTGCGCCTTCAACCCGGCAAAACGCAGCTCGCCATCGTTGCTCAGTCGTGGAGCTTCGAACATATTCGCTGGAATCGGTGCAAACGGCGGAAGTGTGTTCGGAAACACCACTTCGGCGACCACGCCATCGGCCAACTGCTCTTTCAGGCGTCGTTCAGAATTCCAGTTCCTGTCGGCGTCCTTCTCGGGATCTCCGCCGACACCGACGTTGCGAGTGGACTTCTCCCCCATGGTCGCCTGGATCATCTTGTTGCGTTCTTCTACTTCGTTCGCCCACTCATCGAACTGCTCGTGATACTTCTTCTCGAGATAGTTCTTGTAATCCCAGAGATCGGCGCCTGCGTGACAGTCCGCAGAGATGACGACGTGATGTTCTGATGGTTTCATTCGCAACACCTCACATGTGGCAGTCATATTCGGCGATCCACCAGCGACCAGCTTTCACTTCGGCCGGGTCGCTGTAATGGTTCGGATCCTGCCCAAGTTCTTCTGGAGTCGGACCTATCTTGTCCGCAATCTTCTGCAGCCCGTCTCGATCCATCCCGTAACAACGAAGAGCATTTTCGCCCAGTAACAACGCGGTGTCATCGACCGGAAGGTTCGCAAAATCTTTCTTCAGTCGGTCACGAGTGTGTGGCCACGTGCCCTCCGGATGCGGATAATCAGTGCCCCACATCGTGGCATCGATGCCGATGGCGTAACGCTGCCTGAGTTCGTGCTTCGACATTGTGGACGCCCCGATGAAGCAATTGACCCCGAAGTATTCACTCGGCAACTTGGAGAGCGTGCCACGAATCTTGGCCGCCATCTTCTTCATCGTGTGTCCACCACCGAAGTTGACATCGGCCTTCCACAGAAGATCCTCGGCCCAATAAGCGCCCGCCTCGACGACCACGAACTTCAACTTCGGAAAGCGCTCGAAGGCACCTGACAAAAGAAGATGGAACATGGGTCGATGGGTGAAGAACGGAACTTCGTGCACATAGACACCGAGGTTCTCGTTGTAGTTCGCGAAATCAGCTTCACCCGAGTGCGTGTGCACGACCATTCCAGTCTCGGCACATGCCGCCCAGAATGGATCGTACGAACGATCGTTGTAGGGCTTGTTCGTGTGCCACATGGTCGGGATCATGACGCCACGAATTCCTGGCTGTTGTGCAGCCCAAGTCACTTCTTTAACGGCACGCTCGACATCGTGAGTGACAGGGACCAGTGCCACACCAGCACGCCGTACCGGATTCTGAGCGCAGAACTCTGCCAGCCACCTGTTGTGTGCACGCGCGCCCGCAAAGGCGAGACGTGGGTCGGTGATACGACCAGCGGCAAGTCCCGCTCCGAACGGTGGTGATTCCTGCCCCGTCACCGCGTCTGCGTCGGCGAACACCACTTCACCAGCGACACCGTCGTGGTCGAGTTCCTTGTCACGTTGTACCGGGTCCCACGCCCCCGTGAGACCGATCTCATTGTCCTTCTCCCACTTCTCGATGTAGTCGGAGTTGATCTCGAGCTGCATTTGTCGATGCTTGTGACGCTCAGCGACGTACTCGTCGAACTCTGGCATCACGCTCGGGTCGAGATATGGCCGGTACTGCTCACATTGGAGACCCGCGTGCGAATCAGATGAGATGACGATGTAGTGCTTGCTCACCTGCTCAGTCCTTCTTGCCGAGGACCGACATGTCGTCATAGCGCTGGTGCAGGAATGGTTCGATGTCTTCGCGCGACGCGGTGCCCACGATCTTGGCGTTGATGACCGACGCGCGCTCGCTCCAGGTCATGTCAATGATGCGACGAACTGGTATGTCGGCAAGGAAGTCGAGTGGCGAGTCCTTTAAGGTCACCGTTCCATCGACGAGCTCGACCTTGCGTTCGATGTGATGCTTGTAGCTGTGCACGATGAGCGGGTCGCTGTCGAGGGTGTTCTTCACCTCACACGATGGCGAGACCTTGAAATAGAAGTCACAACTATCGCGCTCGATCGGGTCACGAGAGCCGGTGATGGTGCCTGTCACCTCGACCAGGTCGTGGCCCATGCGGCCGATATACCCGCTCACCTTGTCGCCCTCGCGATTGATCTCGACTCGCGCAATCTTTTTCGGCTCACCGAATACTTCGCGACCACCGACGGTCGCCTGCTCGGTGGTCATCGGCATGAACAGCGGATACTCACCTTCTTGGCTGCCATGCATGGCATGCACACCGAACCAACCGGCGCCGAAACGAAGTCCGCCGGCCATTTCAACTTGTGTGATGTTGAAGCGCACATACGCCTTGGCATGCGGTGTGAGTGGCTTTGGTAGCACGGCAGCGATGATGTCTGGATCGGTCTCGTAGACGACCTCGAAACATTGCGCCCACGTCTGTGCACCTGTTGCTTCGAGCTCACGATTACGCCTGAGATTCTCGGGCTTTGCCGCATATCGAACGGTCGAAAAATCAACCATGATTCCCCCCAAATGTGATTGACGACCAAGAGTCGCCTAGGTGGCCCCCACCACCAGACCACAAGTGTCGGAGATTCGACCCCTCTGTGTCAAACCTCTCGGCATCATCCGTTCCCGACGATGCCTCAACCCGACTGCAGCGCCTGGATACGAGTGCGGAGCCATCCGGACTCCCAGAAACTCACGTCACCTCCGTGGTTCAATAACCATTCGTGGGCTTCGATAGCCAGCGAAGTCGCTTCGGCATCGCCCGCAGCGACCCGCAGGACAGCTTCGACCAACCACAATGCTTCCACAGCACGTCCAGCCGTCAAGTGGTCTCGTGCGCGGCCGACAGCGACCTCGACTCCGACCACCGACACCAGGTCAGCGAGCACATCGGCGCCGGTGGTCGGATGCAGTTCCGTGGTCGATTGCAACTTGAACCACCCCATGTATGTCTCCCAGATGGTGCGCACACCCCACATCACCTTGCCGTAACCCTGCCCCACTCGCAGTTCGGGAGGCAGAGTGACGTCTCGCATCAAAGTCCACACGTCGACCCCGTCGTTCATACCTTCGAGTGTCCGTCTGTGCACATAGTCGACGGCGTCGTGAAGTCGTTCGACGCACGCCGCAATGAGTTCTTCTCCCTCGATGGGCATGTGGCGACCAGTGATGAGCCGAACCGGTCGAAGTTCGAGCAATTTCTTGGTCGTCTCTAGGTACGGCTCTACGAACCGATAACGATCACCCCGCAGTGTGTTGAAATTTGGAAAGTGCGGGAACAATGGACCGAGCAAGTTCGAGATGAGGGCCACTCGCGTCGCAGGAATCCACACAATCAGCGAATCGATGGTTTCGCCGGTTGCAGCAACCAACTCGACATCGAGGCCTCCCACGGAGAAGGAATAGCGCTCTTCGAACATGACGTCGGGAGTCGGTGAGTCTTGATGCATCGGCACGCCAGGGTTTTCCTTGGCGATACGAATCGCATTTGCTCCCGTAACGTCGAACCAAATCTTCGCAGTGGCACGCCGGAGATGAGCGATTCGGGCGTCGTCTGCCTGGCACGCAGGGTTGTTCTCCTGAGCGACATACACGGTGCCCGCGTCGCGGAACAATCCGACTCCACCGACGTGATCGACGTGTGCTTGGGTGGTGATGATATGAGTGGTCGGTCCTGGACAGATGGCATCGAACAGTTTCTTGTGATGTGGAGCTTCGTACCCCATGCCTGTGTTGACGATGATGCGTCCTTCTGAATGCACGATCATGTAGGCCGCCGTCGACCCTGCCGAACGGAAAATGCCCGGTGACACCTCGACGGCATCGACGTCGTAGTTGTGATCGAGAAGTTCTTTGCCGGGGCGCGTGTCGATGAGGTGGTCGACTTGCTCTCTCAACGAATTCGCCATACGTCCATCCTCACTTCACGTCTATCGGCACACCGAAGTGGCCCATGTATTCGCCAAATCCAGATCGAACTTCGTCCGGCGTCCGCGCAAAGTCAGCGCGTAGGTCGTAGGCGATTGTCGGCTCGTCACTCGCGTGCCGTGCAGCTATGCGTGACTCGATGGACTTCGTCGCTCTCTCTGACGTGGCGTGGCCGGCCCAGTCGAAAATCGTCCGGACCATCGCCATCTCGTCGGCGACGAAGTGGCTGAAGTGACAGTCGAAACGTTGTGCCGACGGAACCACGTCGACATCTCGCACCGCTGCAGTCAACAACCGACCGACGCGATCCGTCCAGTAGTCGGCATACCACTGTGGCTCGACTGTTCGATACGACATGCGTGCGGCGTAGGCGGTCATTGTGGCTGCCGACTGCACGACGGCCACAGGGTCGCGGTGAGTCATGACCACTCTCGCGTCAGGAAAGACCGACATGAGTGGCCCGAGTTGCTCAAGATGCTGCGGGGACTTCAGAATCCACCTTGCTCGCGGCCTGAACCAGGTGAGCACCTTCAACACAGTCTTCATGTATTCATAATGAGGTGTCTGGTCGGTGGCGACGTAGTAGTCGCGCCACTTCGGAACGCGTGCGATCCACTCGAGGTTGTACGAGGAAAAATCAGGAAGCATCAGTTCCAGCTCCTCATGCACATGGTCAGGGTTCATCGGATGCATGTACTGCACGAACGGACTCATCATTTGCATCGACTCCCACTCACGGAGACACCGCTGAAAGCGTGGGTCGACCCCGTCTGCGCCCGGTCCTTCTCCGCGGCGTGGAACTGGCTCATAGCTCTCCCATAACGGCATCGAGCGCAACGAATCGTCGGCCGACAGAAGATTGACGAGGTTCGTGGTTCCGGTGCGCGGAAGACCGACGATGACGATGGGGCGTTGAATCTCGATGTCGTTGATCTCGGGATGACGAACCAAAAGATCACGGATGAGTAGGCGGTTCGAGACATATCGAACACAGGCGTTGCGAAGGGAAAGTCGACCGACATTGCGTCGGTCTGGATCTCCACCGACCTCGTCGAGCCACATCTCGAGTCGGGCGACGAAATCCATCGATCCGAAGTCTCCAAGTCCCGTGCGACGACACGCCTCCTCAAGGATCGATGCCGACGACATGTCGATGGTCAACTTCTCGCAGTGCTCGATTGCTGCGAGTTGCAGCGGTGACAACTCGGGCGAACCCAGGTCTTCGATACGAATCTTGCTTGCCATAGCCCCGAAGTGGTCATAGTAACCTCATGCCGTGAACGCGCTTCGCCTGGGAATCGTGGGATGCGGCGCCATCTCTGAATGGCATGCACGGGCATTGAAGAAGGCTGAGCGCACCACTGTGGTGGCTTGCATCGATCCAGTCGCAGAGCGTGCCCAACACTTGTCGTCTCTCACCGGAGGTGCGCCGTGCGCATCACTTACCGAGGGTGCCGCCCTCGGTCTCGACGCAGTCGCCCTCCTCGTTCCACACCACCTGCATGAACGTCTCGCGCTCGAAGCTCTTGAATTGGGACTTCATGTCGCGCTGGAAAAACCGATGTCGACAGACCTTGATTCGTGTGAGCGAATTCTCGACGCAGCAGCCGGTCACCCCGCGTCTGTCTTCATGCTCACCGAGAATGCGCAGTATTGGCCTGAAGTTCTCGCGGCAAAGAACCTCGTCGAGAACGGTGCCATCGGCGAGGTGTTCACCGCTCGCGCATGGCACCACCACGGTCCACCGAAAGAGTTCTACCCGGACAACGATTCTTGGCGCTTCAGTGCAGAGGCCTCTGGAGGTGGAGTCGCACTCGACACCGGATCACACTGGATTCGGCCTCTGCGCATGTTGCTCGGTGAGGTCGACGAGGTGGTCGCCGTGACTGGTCGGCTGTGGGACGAGATGGAGGGCGAATCGCTCGTCAGGTCGCTTCTGCGCTTCCAGAGCGGTGCGACGGCGAGCTTCGATGTGATACTTGCGAAAGGTGCGGTAGCCCTACAACCTCACTTCCAATTCAGCGGAACAAAAGGCGAGATCGTCATCACCGTGCTGGGTGAAGTGTTGCTGTTCGACGGCAAAGACTGGCAGGGAACCTGCACACATCGCGGCAATTACATGGACAGCTACACAGGCGTGTGGCGTGACTTCGAGGCTGCAGTACTCGACGGAAAGGCGCTCGATGCTGACGCGCGCTACTCACTCGGAGAGGTGCGCGTGGCACAAGCAATTGTGCGAAGCGGCCAGTCTCGCCAGTGGGAAAAGGTCTGGCACTGACGATGTCAGCGAACTCGGTTCGATTTGATTTTGCCGGCGCGCAGGTATTGGTGACGGGAGGATCGAACGGTATCGGCCTCGGAATCGCGACGGCATTCGCAGATTCGGGCGCCCTGGTGACCGTCACTGGTACACGATCATCTGCCGGTGAGTACGACCACGACCTGTCGTCGTTCGACTACGTGCAATGTTCGATGTCTGATCGAACTCAATTGACCTCACTTGCGAACAACTTCTCACAACTCGATGTGCTGGTGAACAATGCAGGCCAGGTGATGCCACGTGGTGGCAATGAATACGACCCCGATGTGTTCGACGAGGCACTCCAGGTCAACGTGTCGGCAGCATTTCGGCTCAGCCGCCTCTTGCATGGTGCCTTGAAGAAATCCTCATTGACTGGTGGCGCGAGCATCATCAATGTGGCTTCACTGTCGTCATTTTTTGCAGTCGAGTTTGTACCCGGTTATGGCGCTGCAAAAGCCGCGGTCGTGCAAATGACGAAGACTTTGGCGGTGCATTACACACGAAGCAATATTCGTGTGAACGCGGTGGCACCTGGTGTCATCGAATCAAACATGACCGCACCCATGCTGGCAATCGAGTCGATGGCCAATGCCCAATTGACCCGAATCCCGCAAGGCCGCATCGGATCCCCCGACGACATCGCCCCTGCGGTTCTCTTTCTTGCTTCGTCACAGGCCTCGTACATCACCGGCCAGACGCTGCTCATCGACGGCGGCTTCTCGGTCCTCGGCTAAGGAGAATCATATGGCACCTCTTCGACAAGTGACTCAAGACGAGGTCGAGACGTTCTGGCGCGACGGCGTGGTCTGTCTTCGCGGCATCATCGAACCCGAACGTGTGCTCGCCATGGCTGGTCCTCTCGCCGCGATGCTCGACACACCCGAGTTGGCAAACCTCACGGCCATGGGAGATGCTCTCGCAGCAAGCGGGAACAATGTGTTGCGTGACTCTGCCGCCGACGAAAAGAAAGGTCGCTTTGTCGCCGGTGTGGACCACTGGCTCTCCCACACCGAGTTTGCTGACTTCGCGCTACGAACCTGCCTTCCGATCGTCGCAGCGACCATCCTTGGCTCACGCAAAGTCAACCTCTGGGAAGACAGCGTGCTCGCGAAAGAACCGGGCACCGCAGAGCGCACCGCGTGGCACCAAGACCTTCCCTATTTTCATGTCGACGGAAAGAATGTCTGCACGATGTGGTGTCCGCTGGACAACGTCACACAAGATTCCGGCGCTGTGAAGTTCGTCAAGTCGTCACACTTGTGGCCCGATGTGTACCGACCCAATTTCTTCGTGTCGAACATGTCGATTCCCGGCTCGCCAGGCGAAGACGTTCCCGACATCGACACGATGTCGGCCGAAGGTTCATGCGAGATCCTCACGTTCGACACTGCGCCAGGTGACGTGACCATTCACCACGCACGAACGATTCACGGCGCTGGAGCGAACACGTCGTCACGATGGCGCCGTGCCATCAGCTTGCGATATTGCGGTGATGACGTGGTGTACCAGGAACGACCAGGCACACCGCTGAAGTCGCACCACGTGAACTTTGTCGTAGGTGCTCCCTTGCACCCAGACGACTGCCCCGCTGTTCAGCGGGACTGACTCGTCTGGGTTGCGGTTCCAGTCGACTTTATGGGTTCGGCGGACCTTGCGGAGCTGGCTGACCAGGAGTGCCCTGTGGGTTCGGCGGACCTTGCGGTGCCGGCTGACCAGGTTGCGGCGTTCCGGGTGTTCCGGGGGTTCCAGCACCTTGTTGACCTGTCGCCCACTTGAAGTGAGAGGAGTTCATTGCACGGTCTGCTGCGGACACTGACCATTGTCCGGTTGTTCCCTTGCAGGTGCTGACATCGGCGGTGACCGTTATGAAATTCGCCGGGCTCGGTGTCTTATCTGTCGTTGTGTCTGTGAAATAAGAGCCCTTCGAACCTGACTGCACCGTCAATGCTGTGCCTGAACTTGTGACAGCACTCGTGATGGTGCACCCACCAGCCGGACCAGAGAAGCTGTAGTTCAGCCCACCGACATCCATCCACGTGCTCTCGCTAGTGCCGATCGGCATGCGCTGTGGCCGCCAGAACGTGAACGTCACGGTGTTGCTGGATGGGGAGATCATGTCCTGTGTGATTGGATTCGCATTCGCTGCGTAGTCGAGCGTGGTCGAGCCCCAGCTGCGCACATTCGGTGATGTCTGCATGACAGCCGAGATCACCTGAGTCGACGAATGGACAACGGTCTTGTCGGACTTGGTGACGGTGTACTTGATGGTGTCGCCCACCTTGAGGCCGTCGGGTCCGGTCATTCGTGGCTTGATTTCGTTGGTC